>DAOSUR010000003.1 GCA_035378985.1 Anaerohalosphaeraceae bacterium | reverse complement strand
GCCGGAGCCGGGCTTTTTCGTATATGATTTCGGACAAAACGCCTCCTTTGTGCCGCAGATTACGGTTGCTGGGCCTGCGGGCTCGACAGTGCGAATGACGCCTGCCGAACAGCGGCACGGCCAGACCGGCAATACCAATGACGGCCGAGGCCGTGTCAATCAGGCAGGGCTCGGCAAGCCGAATTATTGGGAATATACTCTGCGGGGGGATGGGGAAGAAATCTGGACGGATGTCTTTTGTTATACGGGGTTTCAGTATTTGGAAATCTCCGGTGCTGTTCCGGAAGGAACTCCAAATCCGAACGGTCTGCCTGTAATAAAGGACTTGTCGGCTGTGCAGGTGCGAAATGCTTCCGAGCGGGTCGGCACATTTGCTTGTTCGATGACCCTTTTCAATGACATTGACCGGCTGATTGACTGGGCCGTGCAGAGCAATATGGCTCATGTCCTGACGGATTGCCCCCAGCGGGAGAAACTCGGCTGGCTTGAACAAACCTACCTGATGGGGCCTTCGATTTTCTGGAATTACGATGCGGCGGCATATTTCAGAAAAATTGCTCGGGATATCCGGGATTCACAGGATTCGAGCGGGCAGATTTTCACTGTGGCGCCCAGTTTTCCTGTTTTCCAGGGGGCCTATCAGTACAGCCCCGAGTGGGGGGCCGCAGGCGTTTTTGTCCCCTGGCTGACGTTTCAATGGTACAGCGACCGCCGCATTCTTGAAGAGAACTACGAAATGATGAAGCGCTATGTCGACTGGATGGAGGCGACTTCCGACAATCTGATTCCCGTTTCCGGTTTGGGCGATTGGTATGATTACGGGCATGGCCAATCCCTGGGGCCGTCCCGCTTTACGCCGAAAACGCTGACGGCGGCGGCAATCTTTTTCGGCTGTGCGCAAACGCTTTCCGATGCCGCCGCGGTGCTCGGGAAAACCGAAGACGTCCGCCGATACAGCGCCCTTTGTGACAAAATAAGAAGTCGCTTCAACAGCGAATTTTTCGACGGCAGGGCGGTCTATCAGAATTTCGGCAGCCCCCAGACGGCCCATGCAATGGCTCTGGTGTTCTCTCTGCCGCCGCAGGAGGCCCGCTCGTCGGTTCTGGAAACGCTTATCGAAGACCTTCGGCAGCGAAACTGGCAGCAGACCGCCGGTGATATTGGGTTTCATTATCTGGTGCGGGTTTTGATGAACTCCGGCCGTTCCGATGTTCTCTATCGGATAGCAAGCCGCACAGATAGGGGAAGTTACGGCTGGATTCTGCAGCAGGGCTGGACCTCATTGCCGGAGGCCTGGGATGCAACGACTACCTCTTCGATGAATCATCTGATGTTAGGCCATATTCAGCAGTGGTTTGGACAGGGCCTTGTCGGGATTCGGCCGCATCCGGAGGAAACCGGTTTTCGAAAATTTCTTGTCTGGCCGGAACCGGTTGAAGACCTGCGATGGTGCAAAGGGACTTACCGTTCTCTGTACGGCCCAATTGAGGTCTCCTGGTCCTGCAAAGAGAAGGAGTTTGTCCTTACCCTGACGGTCCCCTGCAATACAACAGCGGAGGCGGCACTTCCGGCAGACAGCCCCCGGCATGTCCGCGTGAATGGAAAACCGCTCGGCGCTTTTCGAGAGGCCGTTTTTCTCCGGATGCAGGACGGCAGGGCGGTCATTCTCGTTCCGTCCGGACGGTACCAGTTTCAGTCCAAACTGCCTTGAGGCGTTTTTACCGGAGCAGCAGGGGCTGTTTGTCCCGCAGCCATTGCGGAAGCTGCTCCCGCCGGACTTCTTTCCAGAGCCCTCGTTTTTCTTCGAGGGCTTCTTCCATCCATTTTTCGTATTGAGCAAACCGGGAATGTTCGAACCGCAGGTCTGCATACCCCCAGCCGTTTCGGATGATTTCTTCATTGACGATTCGTCCATCCTCCAGACGGACGTATGCCAAAAGACGGCCGTATAAATCCCGCTGATCGCCGACGTTATCCAGCAGCAGAGTGACCGGACCGGCGCCGATGAGCTGCCGGACAAAATCGGATGCCTCTGGACCAAAGTACATCACACCGACAGTCGGGTGTTTGGTTTCCGGAGTGTCCACGCCGAGCATCCGCACACGGACAACTTCCCCGCTGTCCGTGCGGATATCCAGAGTATCTCCATCGATGACCTCGATTACGGGGAAGGTTTGCAGGTGAAATTGCTTTTGGTCTGGGGTGTAAAAGAAATGTCTCTGAACAATCGACCGAAGCGGCCCCCCGAACCGATGGTCAGTAATCCCCAATCCTGCCGGTACAAGAAGGAGCCAGAAGAGCAACAGACCGTTTTTCCTTCGGCGGCTGATGGCGTATGGAATCGTTTTTCGCCTGCTCATAAACGCTCCTTCTTTTTTGATTGTATCGCAGCAGTGTAAGAAAAAAAGAAAAACCCTGCAAAATCAGCCTTTGCAGGGTTTTAGGAAGCGAGGCCGAAGGGGCTCGAACCCTCAACCTTCGGATCGACAGTCCGATGCTCTAACCAATTGAGCTACGGCCCCACATCGAGACTCCATAATAAAAACTCCGGACTTCTTTTTGTCAATTTTTTTTCGGCAAAATTTCGCGAGAAAAACATATATGACTTAGTATATCCATTATGGTTGTTTTGTTGGGTCTTGCCTAAATGTGTTCCTGTGCTATCATTCCTAATGAATGCAAAAACAGGAGTAAAAGTATGCCCAAAACAGCGCTGGTACCCATTGCACACGGAACAGAAGAGCTTGAAGCCGTTACGATTATTGATGTGCTTCGCCGGGGAGGCGTGCAGGTGACCGTTGCGTCCGTACAGTCTCTCCAAGTCAAGGCCTCCCGAGATGTGAACTTGACGGCGGATTGCCTGATAGGGGATTGCCAAGGCAAAACCTATGATTTAATCGCACTGCCGGGAGGAATGCCCGGTGCCGAACATCTGCGCGATTGTGCGGTCCTGACTGACCTGCTCAAAAAGCAGAAAAAAGAAGGCCGCTGGGTTGCCGCGATTTGTGCATCCCCCGCCGTAGTGCTGGCTCATCACGGACTTCTGAATGATTGTCGGGCAACCTGTTATCCTTCGATGCAGGACAAACTGCCCTCCGCCCAGTCTGCTCCGGTGGTTGTGGATAAAAACTGCATCACCAGCCAGGGGCCGGGGACAGCAATTCCCTTTGCGCTGGAGCTGGTTTCACGGCTTCACGGCCGGAATGCAGCGGAAAAAGTGGCTGCCGCCATGCTGGTTAAATGGGCGCCGGTTTCGTAGTCTGTCCTCACGGCTTTTTCCAGATGTACTGTCGCGGGGCTCCGCTGTAGTAAAGGAGCGCATCCGGCTGTTTCGTGATTTCAAGGCCGGTTCCGTGATTGTCCCGGACAAAGACAACCTGAAACGTGCGGTTTTTGAGCATCCCGTCGAAGCAGCCTTTTCGTTCTCCAATCGTCAGGGTCTTTTCCTGTTCGTTCCATTGAAAAACGATGGTGCTGTAGGCCCCTTTTTCGTAGTGATAGCCGTCATTTTCATCTTCATAGAGCACAAAGGAACCGTCAGCGCCCGGATAGATTCGTAATTCTATCGGGTCTGCCGGTTTTTCCGCGGCATACTGAACAAACGGACCCATCGGGATGATAGAGCCGGCACGGACGTACAGAGGGATTCTGTCAATCGGCGCATCGGCTTGAAGCGTCTGTCCGCCCGCCAATCGTTTTCCGGTCCAGAAATCCACCCATTCCGTTCCCGCCGGCAGGTAAACCGTCCGAGTCTGCTTTCGCGGTTCTGTTTGTTTTTCGCGTCGAAGGATTTCTGGAGTTTTCCAGAACAGCTGGGCCCGGAAAGCCCCCAAGACCGAATTAGAGGTTTCGAAAGCAAAGTCATAGGTCCTGCCTGCTTCCAGTTCGACCGGAATGGTATAGAACTCCACTGACCAGTAATTGCAGGGCACCTCTTTGCCGTCCAGAAACAGCCGCTTGGGCCCGAAACTTTTCATATGAAACCGATGCGGCCCGCTTTGTGTGGGAATCAATTTGCCTTCCCACCGCATCGAAAAGGTTTCATCCTCAATAAAGTCCGGCCAGCCGGTGTACCAGAACAGATTGATAGTCGGTTCCATTTGCTCCCGGCAGACCTGCTGAAAGTCTGCATCGCTGTAGTAGGTCACCTTCAGTCCCCGCTTGCCGTCCGGCGTGCGGAAATGCTCAGGCCCAATCAAAACGCTGTCTTCCGGCGGACGATGCCGCATATATTCCGTGACCGGGCAGACCAGAAGGGCCGGGCCGAACAGGAACTCATCATCTATCGAATAAGTTTGCCGGTCATCGGCAAAATCCATCGGCAGACCCCGCATCAGGGTATAGCCCTCGCTGGAAATTCGCCAGGCCAGAGAGTAAATATAGGGCAGGAGCCGATATCGAAGCCGGTCAAACCGAATCAGCGTATCGGTGAAGTCCCCGAATTCCCAGATTTCCCGCGGTGTTTCTGAGCCGTGGGCCCGAAAAATCGGACAAAACGCCCCAAACTGAAACATTCGTGTATAGAGTTCCTGATAAGCCGGGTCTTTGCCTCCGTTGGAGAAAACCCCGCCGTAGCTTCCAATTACAAAGCCGCCGATGTCAAACGTCCAGTAGGGTACACCGGCCATGCAGTGATTTAAACCGGCGGAAATCTGTTTGCGATACGTCTCCCAGTTGGCGCCGATGTCCCCGGACCAGGTTGCGGCGGCATTTCGCTGCTGGCCGGCAAAGCTCGAACGGGTCAGAATATAGACGCGTTTCTGTTCATTCTCTTTTCGCAGGTTTTGATAGAGTGCATCCGTCATCACCAGCGAATAGGTGTTCAGATAGCGGGCAAAAGAACCGCGATGATTTCTGCCGATGAATTTCAGCCACGCCTCCGTTCCCTCTTTGGTCAGGGCGTTAATCACATCCGGTTCCGTCGAATCAATCCACCAGCCGTCAATCCCTTTCGAAACGAGCCCCTCTTTCAGGTATTTCCAATAGACGGCGTTGGCCTGCGGGTTGTAGGCGTCATAGTATTTAAAGCCGGCCCAGCCGAACGGCGGATAGAGAAATCCGTTTCGGTCCATCTCTTTAAAAACGGCTGTATCCGGTCCCAACCCCGGCCAGATGGAAATCATCAGGTGAAAATTCATCTGATGCAGCAGGTCCACCATTTCTTTGGGATTCGGATAGCGGGTTTCGTCAAACACCATTCCGCCCCAGTTGTTATTCCCGCCCCAGTAGTTCCAGTCCTGAATGAGATTGTCAATCGGGATTTGACGCCGCCGGTACTCTTCTGCAATGCCCAGCAGCTCCTGACGGGTCTTGTAGTGTTCTTTGCTTTGCCAGTATCCGTAGGCCCATTTGCCGTACAGCGGGGCTTGTCCGGTGAGGTCTCGATACCCTGCGATCACCTCATCCATCGTTCGGCCTGCGATGAAATAATAATCCATCTGGCGGCCGACTTCCGATTGGAATAACATTCCGCTTGGACTGTCGGAAAAAACGGTTTTCGAGTAGTTGTCCCAAAGAATGCCCCAGCCGCCGGTGGAAATCAAAAACGGAATGGCCGCTTCCGTGTTGGATTGAACCAGCGTTACCGTTCTGCCCCGATAGTTCATATACCCGTCCTGATGCTGGCCGAGACCGTACAACCCTTCTTCCGGACGCAGGGTGAACCGCTGCTCCAGAGTGAATACGTTTGTTTCATAGGGAATCTCAATCGGATGAATGGCAGGGGGGCCTTGCTCCTTTAACAGAGTTTGTCCGGCGGCGTCCTGATATTCAATTGTGCCGTTTTCTTTGGATAGGCGGACTGTGAGCTCATCCGAGCAAAGAACAAACTGATAAGCATCTTCAGCCAGAGACAGCTTTACCCGCTCCCGGTTGGAAGCAATGACAACCAAACTGTTAGGGTCGGGTACCGCGGGATTTACCCATTTTATCACACGAACTTTGTTGTCTCCGTAAAAACGGATTCGTGTGAAGGATTGTCCGTTTGTCCATTCAATTCCATTGTGAAGAACTTTTACTGTTCCGGAGGCAGGGGGCAGTACGGTCTGCTGTCGGCAGGAACTCCCAAAAACCGCCGTTAAAAGACCCACAATGGCGACATGCCATCTTTTCAACTCGAGCGGCATCATCCTCTCCTTTTCAACTCCGATAGTTTTTTCCTTTCTCCCATGGAAACCAAACAATATAATCCATCTATACAGCAAGGGAAACAGGCCGAAGAAATTTGCAAAAAAAGCAGTCTGAAAAAGGAGGACAGGCCATGCTCAAATTGTCGAGTCCTGCTTTTGCCGACGGGCAGATAATTCCGCCGAAATACACGGCCGACGGGGAGGATATTTCGCCGCCGCTGGCTTGGGAGGGGCTGCCGCAGGAGACTCAGAGTCTTGCTTTGATTTGCGATGATCCGGACGCCCCGGTCGGCACATGGGTCCATTGGCTGATTTGGAATATCCCCAAAGATGCCGGCTCTCTGCCCGAGAATGTGCCGATGCAAAAGCAGCTGGCCGATGGAGCCCGGCAGGGAGTGAATGATTTCGGCCGAATCGGATATGGGGGGCCGGCACCACCCGGCGGAACGCACCGGTACTTTTTCCGGCTATACGCACTGAATACCGTCCTTGATCTGCCGGCCGGTGCTTCACGGGCTCAATTAGAAAAAGCCATGAAAGGCCGGATACTCGGACAGGCCCAATTGATGGGGAAATACGCTCGGCGGCGGTAAGACGAACAAACGCGTTTAGGTCTCCCGCAGACGCTGAATCAGGATGCCGGTATAAAGGGCCAAAAGCACCAGGTAGTCCAAATCCATCAGACTGTAATGGGAATGCTCGGTGGAGTTTTCGATGTAGAAAATTCCGAAGCAGTCTTTTTGGTACATCACCGGGGCAATCAGCACGGAGCGGATTCCTCGATTGATAATCGGACGCGGCAGCTGGTGGATCAGCATAAATTTGTGTTTTTCGAGGGCCTCTTCCAGACTGTTTGGGACAGCTAAATCAACCCGCTGGACGGCTTCTGTAGTGATTTTGCGGCCTCCTTCGGCCTCCATCGGCCCGCTGGGTTCGCGGCGCAGGGCAACCCAGACGTGCAGGCCCGAAAACTGTCGAAGCAGAACTTCCTGAAGAATTTTGTGCAGTTTGCCCAAAGACCGTTCGTGGCAGATTTGGTCGATTACTTCGGTAAGCTGCCGGACGCGTTTGGCCGGAAAACGAATCGGCGGGGCATCCGCTGCATCCAGATTTCGCTCGACGGTATGCAGCTCCTTTCGGATTTGGGTGCCGACGAGGGTATCATCCTTTTCACTAATTTCAGCCGCGTGATTTCCCTCCTCATCCAACTGAACACGGATTTCGAAGTCGGCAATCTGGATGGTATCTCCGGTTTTAATTTCGGCCTTATGAATCGCAACACGGTTCAAAAAGGTTTTATTTGCTGAGCCGAGGTCTTCAATAATCCAGGCTCCGTCTTTCGTTGTGTAAAAGACGGCATGCTGACGGGAAACGGCCGGATCCGGCAGAAAAACCTGACTGCCTTTCTGGCGGCCGACATAAATGGGACCCCGGTCAAATGTCAGTTCGTTAACGCTGCTTCCGCTCAAACTGACGAATAATTTCATAGCCGCCTCTCCTTGTCAGATTTCAAATGAAATTATACCGGGTTTCTCGAATTTCTGTCAATGGTACGTAAGATGCGGCGGACATTTTCCACCTTTTTATTGTCAAAGAGCTGAAACCGGCTACAATAGAAGTTTGTATTTCCTATTTCTATTGAGGTTTTCGATGAGAATTATAGCAGGTTCACGACGGGGAATGCGGCTTTTCTCTCCGGTGGGAAACAATACAAGACCCATCACCGATCGCGTCAAGGAATCCATCTTCAATATTATGATGAAGTGGGACCTGCCTGCAGATGCCGTGGTGGCCGACCTTTTCTGCGGGACCGGCTCGTTCGGATTAGAGGCCCTCAGCCGGGGGGCGAAGTGGGTGACTTTTATAGAGAAGGACCGCAGAACTGTGGAGATTCTGGATAGAAATATCGCAAAAGCCGGCTTTCTCAAATCCTCCCGCACGATTTGCTACAACGTACTGAAAATCGGAGCGGCGGTTCAGGAGGAAATGTATGATTTGGTTTTCGTGGATCCGCCGTATGAGATGAGCAGGAATTGTGATATGGCCAGTGACGTTTACAGCCTGATGAAACAAATCAATCTGCAGGTCAAGGATGGTGCCATTGTCATTCTGCGAACGCATTTGCGTTCGGTTGTTCTTGAACTTTATGGACAGCTCGAAATGATTGACAAACGAGAGTGGGGAAATATGAAAGTTGCTTTCTTCCGGAAGCAGACGCGGGAAAAACTTCTGGAGGATTTAGAAAAAAGCTTTTAAATCTTATTTCAGTCAGGGATTTCATTCTGCGGGGCCCAAACAATGCGAATCTTGCTGGTAGAAAGCCATGAAACCTTTGCCCATGTCGTAGTGAGTGCATTCCTGAAAGAACACGAAGTGGTGATTCGTTCGCTGGTGATGGATGCCCAGCATGAATTTGACATAGGCGGCTTTGATGTGGTTATGGTCGATTACGATTTAGCGGACTGCAAAGGCAGCGAACTGGTCAAATATATTCGAAAATCAGGATACGAAATCCCCATTATCGGAATCTCGGCAAAAGATGAAGCCAATGAACTGCTTTTGGCTGCGGGTGCCAGTGATGTCTGCAACAAGATGAATTTTGACCGGATTGGTCAGGTGCTGGCCAAACTGGGATTGCCTTCATAAAAAATCCGGACCGGCGATGGGTCAAACCGGCCCGGACCAGGCGAAACGAGGTAACGAGGCAGGGGAATTCTTGAACGAAGAAATCTGTACCCACATTACAAGTTCAAATCATGCAGCAAATCCCCCCGCTGGGTTGTTTAAAAGATAGGAAATAATTCTCCGAAAGGCAAATGGAGTATTATTCTTTCATCTCTGTTTCAGGGGGTTCGATGGCTTCCAGTTGACTTTCTGACTGGGGAATGGTCGAAGTTGGTTTGGTCTGGGAACAGCTTCGCAAAAGTCCCTTTATGTGTCCGATAGTCAGCTCTTTATATCCGCCGATTGGAATGCCTTTGATGCTTAGATTGCCGATTTTTATGCGTTTTAAGGATTTGACCTTAAATCCGAGCCGTGCGAAGGAGCGTCGAATTTGACGATTGAGCCCTTGTTTTATGGTTATTTCCAATGTTGTTTCAAAGTTGGTTCGACGAAGCACTTTGACAGCTGCGCCAGCCGTTTTCCCTTCCGCAAGCCAGACCCCTTTCTTTAGTTTTTCGATATGCTGGCTCTCCATTCTCCCATTTACTTCCACTTCATACGTTTTCGGGACTTTGAAACTCGGGTGGGTGAGCCGGTTGACCAGTTCTGTGTCATTGGTCAGCAGCAGGGCCCCTGTTGTGTCAGCGTCCAGCCGTCCGACACAGACAATCCGTTTGTTGCAGGGGATTAAATCGACGGCCTGGCGGCGTCCGAGCGGGTCATAATTCGTGCAGATGACATTTTTGGGCTTATTGAGGAGATAATAGCATTTTTCCGGCCGGCGGATTCGCTCCCCGTAAACCCGAATATCATCTTTTTCCGGGTCGGCAAATGCGGGCATCTGGTTGACAACCTGGCCGTTGACTGTGACGGCACCTTCGAGAATCAGGGCCTTGCATTTCCGGCGAGAATCGATGCCCGCCGCCGCCAGGATGCGCTGAAGACGCTGCTGGCCCGGTTTCGGCATCCCGGAGTGTACATTCGATGGTTGTCCTTTTTTCTTTCTCATTGAGCCGGTACTATACCATACCTGCCTTTGCGTTTCAATGAAGAGGTCTGCTGTTCCGAAAAACTCCGCTTTGCCCCCTTTTTTATTGACAGATTGTTCTGAAACGAGGATATTATCTTTTTTCTTTCTTCCCCCCATACGGGGTGGTGAGGCGGTAAAAAACATTTGGATAAGGAGTCTTAGGCATGGCTGTACGAGCCGGACAAAGCAATGCGATGAAAATCGCCTTGGTAACGTTTGTGGTTCTGTTCCTGATTGCTGCCACTCTGGCTGTTATTTTTTACCTGCAAGCCGAAGAGTATCAAGGGGCTGAAGCAGCTGCCAGGGCCGACTTGGCCAAATTTGCCACACCCGCTGAGCAGAACGCTGTCGGCCGGATTGTCGGCAAATCGGAGTCCGGCAAGAGTTATCTGGGTACAATGAATGCTTTGTTTAATCAGCTGGTTCGAACCATTCTCGGAATTGAACCGGATGAAAATACGCCGGCCACCGTCAAATTGAATCTGATTGCAATGAAAATTACGGAACTGCAGGAGTCTTTGGGAGCGGACTTGAGCCCTGCGTACGGGCCGAACGGAATCGCTTTGCTCCAGGCCATTGCTAATCTGAAGAAGACTCTTGATTTGACTCGCCAGGAAATGGAGACCCTTCGGCAGCAGTATCAGCAGCTTCAAAATGATTTTACCATGGCCTCTCAGCAGGCCCTTATCCGGGAAGAAAAGCTTCGTCAGGAAGCATTGCTTTATCAGCAGAATGCCAATGAAATCCAGTCTCGCTATGATGAACTCAAAAAGATGATTGAAATGACGGCCGATCAGCAGATTCAGACGCTGCGGAATCGTTTGGAAGAAGAACAGGCCAAGCTTCGTCAAAAGCAGCTGGAAGCTACGGAACTTCAGGAAAAGCTTCAGCAAACCGAAACCGCTCTCCGAACCGCCATGGAGAAAATTGAAGGCATCAAGCCGCGTCCCAATGTTGCGGCGGCGGCTTTCAAGCCCGATGCAAAAATCCTGCAGATTGATTTCCAAAACGGCGTTCTTTACCTCAATGTAGGAATGGAGGATCATGTTTATCGCGGTTTGACTTTTGCGGTCTATGACCGCAATGCACCGCTGCCGGAGGACGGCCAAGGCAAGGCGGAGATTGAAGTCTTTCAGGTAAGCCCCAATGTTTCGGCGGCTCGTATCCTGCGTTCTTCGGTTAAAAATCCGATTGTTCTGGATGACATTGTAGCTAACCTGATTTGGGACGCCAAGACCAGCAATCGCTTCTATATATCTGGTGAATTTGACATCAACGGAGACGGGACTCCGGAAGCGGATGGAGCGGAGCGAATTCGAGAAATGATTTTGCGATGGGGGGGCACGCTGGAGGATGAAATTACGGTCAATACAGATTTCGTCGTTATGGGAGACTCGCCGCGTCGCCTTCCCAAACCGACTCAGACCGAACTGGAACTGAATCCGGCTGCTCAGCAGCGTTATGAGGAGGCGCAGGCACATGCGGCCCAGTACGCTGCAGTCCTTCAGAAGGCCGAACTGCTTTCCGTCCCTGTTTTTAATCTCAAGCAGTTTTATTATCTGCTCGGATACGAAACGCTGGCTTCAAAGAACTGAATCGGAACAAACGATTACTTTTGCCGGCTTTTCCAGAAAATCGGTTTGATTCCGATAGAGGCAACGTAAATATCCCCTGTTGCTTGTCTGCTTTCCGGACATTGGAGAAAGCCGCGTTTCAGGGCCGCAAAGGTGACAGTTCCTTTTGCCTCAATGCAGACAGGAAGCGGGATTCCCTCATCGCAGTCCAGACCGGAGGGGATGTCCACAGCCAGAATAGGTTTTTCGGCGGCATTGACGGCCGCTATCAGCTCGGCTGTATCTTCACTAAGTGTCCCTTCCAGACCGGTTCCCAGAAGCGCATCTACTATCCAGTCCGCTGTTTCCGTAAACGCCTTCACCTGCTTGTGGATTCTGGCATTCCGCTCAAGGGAGCGGATTTCGAGTCCCATTGCCTCGATAATCTCCAGATGCAGTTTTGCATCTGTTCCGAGCCGTTCAGGCCGGCCGCAAAGAATTACGGAGGTTATTACGCCCGAATTGGCCAGATGACGGGCGATAACGAAACCATCTCCGCCGTTGTTGCCCGACCCGCAAAAAATTACGACACGGGATGGAGGTTTTTTCTGCAGGTTTCTCAGCAGGCATTCTGCAACGCCTCGACCGGCATTTTCCATCAGGACGGCTCCGGGGATATGCATTTGTTCAATAGCCCAGCGGTCGAAAGCCCGGACTTCCTGACGGCTCATTACCCCCAATTCATTTGTATTGTTTCCATCCCAGTAATGAATCAGCATATTGCCGATTATAGCAGCTCTTTTTACGGATAGAAGTTCCTCTCTAAAATTATCTCTTTGCGAAAAAACGGTTGATAATTGTATCCAATCTGCTATAATGACGAACCGAGAAAAAAGAAAAAATGTGTGTAAGATATGTAAAAGAAAAGACTTAAGGGGCCATTGGGGCTCTGTGTCGGCGTGGAAAGGCAAAGACAAAGATGTTGACAAAGGAAATGAAGGGAAAAATTATCTCGGATTACAAGACAAACGAGAAAGACACAGGTTCACCGGAAGTGCAAATTGCCATTTTGACAGGCCGGATTAACGAACTTACTGAACACCTGAAAAATCATCCCAAAGACCACTCGTCACGGCGAGGGCTTTTGAAAATGGTTGGAACACGGTCTTCCTTGCTCAAATATATTCGGAACAAGGATATCAACCGGTATCGCACGATCATTTCCCGTCTGGGGCTCCGAAAGTAGGGCCCTATTCCTTTAAATACCTCATTTGGGCATGTTAGTTTTGTCCTTTTGAGAAAGTGGAGTTTGTAGATAGACAAGAAAAAGTTGGGTATTTGTTAGGATAAACCGAATGTTCTCAATACATCGAGTCGAAAAAATGATTGGCGGGAAGATGCTCTCGCTGGAGACCGGGCAAATCGCCCGCCAAGCTCATGGAGCAGTGGTTGCCCAAATTGGTCAAACAATGGTTTTATCTACCGTTGTTTCAGCGGAACAGCGTTCGGAGGATATTGACTATTTTCCTTTGAATGTGGAGTATCGGGAAAAATACAGTGCAGCCGGCCGGTTTCCGGGGGGATTCATCAAAAGAGAGGGAAGACCTACGACGAAGGAAATCCTGACCGCCCGGATGATTGACCGACCCATCCGACCTCTTTTTCCGGACGGGTATTTCAATGAGGTTCAGATTATTGCAACAGTTCTCAGTGCGGATCCTCTTTATGACCCGGATGTCTTGGCGATGATTGCCTCCAGTGCCGCTTTGGCTATCAGCAAGATTCCTTTTTTGGGTCCGGTTGGGGCCTGCCGGCTGAGCCGTGTGGACGGCAAATACATCTTTTTCCCCACGTATGATGAACGGGAAAAAAGTGATTTTAATTTGGTTTTGGCCGGCCGACGCGAAGCCGTCAATATGATCGAAGTCGATGCCAAACAGATTCCCGAAGAACAGGCTGCCGATGCAATTGCCCAGGCGCATCAGGTTGTCCGACAGGTGTGCGACCTGATTGATGAACTGGCTGCCCGATGCGGTCAGGAAAAGGAAATGACAGTATCCGAGCTTGATCCGCAGCTTGTAGCGGAGATTACGGAAAAGACCTCGACGGCTTATCGTCAGGCCTACCAGATTCACGGCAAGAGTGAGCGGAAGCTGGCTCTTGAGCAGATTGCCGAGCAGATTGTAGCGGAGTACGTGGTGCCTGAAAATGCTGAGCCCAGGGCGACGCTTCGGGACGTAAAGCGTATTCTCGAGAAGGTCCAGCGGACGGAGGTTCGCAAACTCCTTCTCGAAGGCAAACGTCCCGACGGGCGCCGGTTCACGGAGCTGCGTCCGATTTCCTGTCAGGTGGGTCTTCTGCCCCGTTCCCACGGTTCTGCGCTCTTTACCCGCGGGGAGACCCAGGCGTTGGTAACCTGCACGCTTGGTACAGGCCGGGATGAGCAGACGATTGACGGCCTGACGGAGGAATATGCCCAGAGTTTTATGCTGCATTACAATTTCCCGCCGTTTTGTGTGGGAGAAGTGCGTCCGGTTCGCGGTCCCAGCCGTCGCGAAATCGGGCATGGTGCCCTGGCGGAGAAGGCCCTCGAACAGGTCAAACCCAAAGAAGAAGATTTTCCCTATACCATTAAAATCGTTTCGGACATTACGGAGTCCAACGGTTCCAGTTCAATGGCCTCCGTTTGCGGAGGTACACTGGCTCTGATGGATGCGGGCGTTCCCATTCTGAAGCCGGTGGCGGGCATCTCCATTGGGCTGGTTACGGAAGGAAGCCGGTATGAACTGCTGACTGATATTATCGGGGACGAAGACCATTACGGCGATATGGATTTTAAGATTGCCGGCACGGATACGGGAATTACCGCCATTCAGCTGGATATCAAGGCCGAAGGACTTCCTCACGAGATTATGGTGGCGGCCATGGAGCGGGCTCGCCAGGCACGTCTGCAGATTCTGGAAATTATGAAGCAGACCATTGAGAAACCGCGTCCGGCTCTGAGTCCTTATGCCCCGAAGATTATTACCATTAAGATTGACCCGGAATACATCGGCAAAGTAATTGGTCCTTCCGGCAAGATGGTCAAGAGCATTCAGGAGCAGACGGGCTCTTTGATTGAAATTGAAGAAGACGGGACGATTTCCATCAGCTGTGTCGGCGGAGACGGGCATTTGGTCGCACGGGATATCATTGAAGCGATGACCACGCCGCCGCAGGTCGGGCGGATTTACCGGAATGCCAAAGTTGTGGCCGCCAAGGATTTCGGTGTGTTTGTGGAAATTACCCCGGGCGTGGAAGGACTATGTCATATCAGCGAATTGTCGGACGGATATGTCAAAAATGTCCAGGATGTCTGCAAGGTCGGTGATACCATTGATGTAAAACTGATTTCCATCGATGAACAGGGGCGTTTTAAGCTCAGTCGGAAAGCTGTCCTGCAGGAGAAGGGAATCAGCGAGAAGAAATAAATTCGGTGAAGTCCTGCCGCAGCGGGAAGGGGTGACAATGCACCTATGAACAGCGCGGCGGCAGAGTGGGCGAAATGACGAAAAAACCTCTTGGCGTTCGCAGAGGGAGGGATAAGGATGACAGGGACAGTGAAATGGTTTGATCCTGTCAAGGGATTTGGATTTATTTTCGGACCGGACGGGCAGGATGTATTTGTCCATTATACCGCTATCCTGCAGGAAGGATATCGGCGTCTGGTTCATGACCAGCTCGTGGAATATGAGTGGGTCCGGACTCCCAAGGGGCTTCAGGCTCGAAATGTCCGGGTGATTGGCGGACAACCCCCTAAAGGACACCTTCCGGCGCCCGAAAAGACTGCAGAGGAATCGACGCGGAAAAAAAGAAAAAAGTAGTTTTTCCGGATGCACGATGGGCAAAAAGCCGGTGATTTTGGTTGCCGATGAGGAGCGCCAGCATGTGGAGGTGCTGGAAGAGCTCTTTTTGGATTCCATTCAGGTCCTCTGGGTACAGACGACCCGGCAAGCCCTTGATGCTCTCCAAAATGAGGGGCTTTGTTTGGTGATTTGCGATTTGAACCTCAACGGGGGGACGGATGGTTTTGTTCTTCTGGAAGCGGTTAAGGTCCGTCGCGCTGCTGTTCCGGTTGTCATTACCTCTTCTTCTCCTACGATTGAGACTTGCAAACAGGCCATGCGGCGGGGGGCTTGGGATTATCTGGCTAAACCGGTGCCTCCTGAGCAGCTGCGGACTCTGGTCGAGCAGGCCGTCCCCGGTATCCTGCAGACAAAAGTAGTCGATGATTTTGTCTTCCCCGGCGTGCACAGCCGGAGCCCTCTGATGCAGAGTGTCTATCGCATCCTTCGCCGCGTTGCCCCCACGGATTTGAGTGTGCTGATTGAAGGGGAATCCGGTACAGGCAAGGAACTGACCGCGAGAGCTCTTCACGAAAATTCGCGTCGGAAGGACGGACCTTTCTGTCCGATCAATTGTGCAGGTCTGGCAGAGACGCTTCTGGAAAGTGAACTTTTCGGTCATGTAAAAGGGGCTTTCACGGGGGCCACCGGCGACAGAAAGGGACTTTTCCAGATTGCCGACGGAGGAACACTTTTTCTGGACGAAATCGGGGATATGCCTCTGCCGATGCAGGCCAAGCTGCTGCGGGTTCTCGAGGATGGAATCATTTGTCCCGTCGGAGCCAGCCATTCTATTGTTGTGGATGTTCGGGTGATCAGTGCAACCAATCATGACCTGGCGGCACTGGTGGAGCAGAAAAAATTTCGTCAGGATTTGTATTTCCGCATCAAAGAGGCGGCTGTTACGCTTCCTCCTCTTCGAAAGCGTCCGCAGGACATCCCGGAACTGTTCGGGTATTTTCTCAAGGAGGCGTGTGAAGACACCGGACGGGATATTCACCTGATTACGGAACCGGCTATGCGGGCGCTGATGGCTTATTCCTGGCCGGGGAATATCCGTCAGTTGAGAAATGTCGTGCGGACAATGGTTGTGATGTGTGAGAAAGATATCCTGGATTTGCAGGATTTACCGCCGGAAATTTCCCGTCTCAAACAGCTGGAAGCTCCTTCGCCGACTTCATATACAGATGAAGGAGGTCTGGTGGAGTTGGACAAAAAAGAGAAAGAGCCGATTGTTTTGAATGCTTTTTCGGCTGGAGCTGCCGAAGGCGGCGACTCGTTTTTCAGGGAGATGGCGGGCAAATCACTGGAGGAGGTCGAACGCGAACACATCCGGCGAACGCTCGAAATGACCGGACATAATCGCGCTGAAGCGGCGCGTATCCTGAAAATCGGAGAGCGCACGCTTTACCGAAAAATCAAGGAGTACAATCTATAAATCCCGTTCGACGGCTTGAGCGACTTTTCTGAGTCGAACCATCAGTTGAGTCAGCACTTCCGGTGTGATCGATTGGGCTCCATCCGAGATTGCATGTTCAGGGTCGGGATGACACTCGATAAGCAGACCGTCAGCACCTGCGGCAACGGCGGCTAAACACATCGAGGGGACCATGTATGCATGGCCTGTCCCATGGGAAGGATCAATGACAATCGGCAGGTGGGTTCGCTCCCGCAGGGCGGGAATAATCGCCAGCGGCAGTGTGTTGCGAACATAGGTTTCAAACGTGCGGATACCTCGTTCACAAAGAATCACATTGGGATTGCCGGCATTGATAATATACTCTGCGGCCAGGAGAAACTCATCCAGTGTGGCGCTCATTCCTCGTTTGAGCAAAACCGGTTTTTTCGTTTGGCCAATCGCTTCCAGCAGCGGATAATGCTGCATATTTCGAGCGCCGATTTGCAGAACATCGGCCACCGGAAGAATCTCTTCGATTTGTTCCAAACCGACCACTTCCGTGACGATGGCTAAACCGGTTTCCTCTCTGGCTTCTGCAAGGAATTCCAGCCCCTTTTTGCCGAGCCCCTGGTGGCTGTAGGGGCTGGTGCGGGGCTTGAAGGCGCCTCCGCGAAAGCCGATACATCCGGCTGCGGCGGCCTGACGGGCGGTCTGGAGAACCTGTTCTCGACTTTCTACGGCGCAGGGACCCGCGATGACGCCGATTTTGGTTCCCCCGATAGGAAATTGTTTTGGACCAATGGAGATAACGGTGCGTTCTTTTTTGACTTCGAGAGAAGCCATTTTATAGGGGGCCAGAATCGGAACAATCTTTTCCACCATCGGTGCGTTTTCGATGGCTCCCTTGTCCACAGCCCGTTTATCGCCCAGACAGGCAATCACGGTTCGGTCCGTTCCGTAAATAATATGTTCTTTCAGACCGTACTCGCGGATTAATTTGACAACGTGCTGAATATGGGCCTCAGCGGCCCCTGGCTTCATTACAACAATCATATTGTTTTTCTTTCCGGAAACATAATCTCGTAAGAAAAAAAGAAATCTAACATCTGCAGAAAGTTTTTTCAAGAAAGCAAAAGGGTTAGAAAGATTTTGACCCTGACATCTCGGCAGGATAGAATCCTGAGACAAAAGAGCGGGGTTACTGTGAAACTTTTACTGTTAGCAGATTTGCATAACAGAGTCGATGGGCTGGAACGCATCGCGGGGGGCCATGATGCTGTACTTTTGGCGGGGGATATCGCCAATTTCGGCGGATTGGAGCAGGTCCGTCGGATATTATCTGTTCTGGAGGAGCATTGCCCGGTGATCTTAGGTGTTTCGGGAAATTGTGACCCTTCGGGCGTTGCCGAGTTGCTGGAAGACAGGGGGGCGCTTCTGGATGGAAAAGTTGTGGAGCATCAGAATCTTTGTTTTGCCGGAATAAGCGGAACAGAACCCGCCGCATTTAATCGGGAAAAAGAATATCCGAATTCTCCTTTTCGAAAAGCTCTCCAAAAAATAAAACCTGCTTCGAAGCCGAGCTTGCCCTTAGTATTTGTTTCCCATCAGCCCGCATTCAATACATCTGTGGACAGGTTTGCGCAAGGTCAGCATACGGGAAGCCGTGCGATACGGGTTTTTATCGAAGAAACGGAGCCGATTCTTGCTGTCTCGGGTCATATTCACGAAGCCGTATCTCAAGACAAAATCGGCAGAACAATTCTTGTAAATCCCGGCCCCTTTAAGAATGGGTTTTACGCAACCGCTGAAATAAACGGGACTTGTGTAGATATCCGGTTTAAATCTCTTTAGAGAATGTGCTCTTTTTTTTTTATTTTTAATAAAAATCTAATGTGCATAAGAACAAAAACTAAATAAGAACATATACTATTTAGTAAAAAATTATAAAATCGATGTCCAAAGAGACTGTGAAAACAATTGAGGAAAGGCTGAAAGAGTTCGAAACCCTCTGCCGGTCAAAAGGGTTAAAAATCACCCCGCAGCGTTTGGGGGTTTTCAGGGTATTGCTCGAATCCAAAGAACACCCGACAGCCGAAGAGGTTTATCGGCAGGTTCGAAGAGAGATGCCGAGCATTTCTCTGGATACGGTTAACCGTACACTCAATACTCTGCTCCAAATCGGGGCGGCTTTTCTGGTTGAAGGCACCGGCCAGCCGAAACGCTATGACGGCGGGCTGGAAGACCACCAGCACTTTCGGTGTCTGCGGTGCGGCACCATCATCGATTTTCAGTATGAACCATTTGAGACAATTGAAATTCCGTCCTGTTTGGCGGATCAATGTACCGTTTTACGAAAAAGCGTTTATTTTGAAGGCATTTGTAAGCGTTGTTTGGAACAAAAGGAACAGTTAGAAGAAGGGAGAAGTGCAGTATGTCAGTAAAAGGAACCAAGACGGAAAAGAATTTGCTGACGGCCTTTGCCGGAGAATCTCAGGCCCGCAATCGGTATACGTATTTTGCTGGTCAGGCTAAAAAGGAAGGGTATGAGCAGATAGCCGCCATCTTTATGGAAACAGCTGAACAGGAAAAAGAACATGCCAAACGGCTGTTCAAATTTCTGGAAGGCGGTGAGGTGGAGATTTGCGCTGCTTTTCCGGCGGGTGTAATAGGGACCACTGAACAAAATCTGGCAGAAGCAGCACACGGTGAAAACTACGAAACAACCGTGATGTATCCGGAATTTGCAAAAGTAGCGGAACAGGAGGGGTTTAAGGAGATTGCCGGTGTATTCCGCAGGATAGCGGTTGCAGAGGCCAGACATCGCGATCGATATCTGGCTTTACAGGCAAACATTAAAGAAGGAAAGGTATTCAAGCGGCCTAAGCCGCAGCGCTGGGTATGCAGGAACTGCGGATATGTTCACGAAGGGCTTGAAGCCCCGGGAACCTGTCCGGCCTGTGCGCATCCGCAGGCCTTTTTTGAATTGGAAGCGGTCAATTATTAATTGTTGAAATAACCAAGCCGGAGGGGACGGTTTGCCTTTCAGGAACGTTCCGGCCGACTGACAGACCTGCAGCCGGTCGGACTTCCTGAAGGGATGGATAAGAACATGAGAAAAATTGGCATAGCTGTTTTTTTGATTGTTTTGTTCGGATCCGGTTGCAAAACGGAAAGGGATAATACTATGCAGGAACGAAAAGGGCTGATTGCATTCAAAGGGGCTCCCTTGACGCTGGTGGGCAGAGAATTGAAAGTGAATGACCCGCTGCCGGATGTGGTTTTGACGGCACCGGATTTATCGGATGTCAGACTTTCTGATTTTCGCGGCAAGACGCTGATTCTTTCGACCGTTCCTTCTCTGGATACCGGCATCTGTGATTTACAGACGCGTCGGTTCAATGAAGAAGCCAAAAAACTGCAGGACAAAGCCGTCGTTTTGACGGTGAGTATGGATTTGCCGTTTGCCCAGAAACGATGGTGCGGTGCAGCCGGTGCCGAGCACGTTCGTGTTGCATCCGACTACAAAGAGGCGGCGTTTGGGAAAGCGACCGGTTTGCTGATAAAAGAACTGCACTTGCTGGCCCGTTCTGTTATGATTGCCGACAAAAATGGAAAAATCGTCTATATCCAGCTGGTGCCTGAAGTGGCGACCGAGCCGGATTATGATGCGGTACTGAATGCGTTGTCTATGATGCGATAAGATGTTTTGCTTTTCAGGAGAAATCCGATGAACACTCTGGCTGAACGTGTGTATGCCGTGGGGGTCCAGCATTGGGACCGCCGGCTTTTTGATGAATTGATTCCGCTTCCGGATGGAACCAGCTACAACGCCTATCTGATTAAAGGCAGCCAGAAAACCGCTTTGCTGGATACGGTTGATCCGGCCAAAACCTCTGAGCTGATTGACCATTTGGTTCAGACAGGGATTGAAAAGCTGGATTACATCGTCAGCCATCACGCCGAACAGGACCATTCCGGCAGCATTCCGGATGTGCTGCTGATGTATCCGGAAGCCAAGGTGGTGACCAACCCAAAGTGCAAGTCGATGCTGATGGACCATCTGCGGCTTGAGGAAGAGCAATTTATAACCGTCGACGACGGGCAGGAGCTGTCGTTGGGCGACAAGACCCTTCGGTTTATCTATACCCCGTGGGTTCACTGGCCGGAGACGATGTGTACGTGGCTGCCGGAGGACCGGATTTTATTCAGCTGCGATTTTTTTGGTTCTCATCAGGCGACAAGCCGACTTTTTGTCGAAGACGAACCGGCTGTTTATGAAGCGGCTAAACGCTACTATGCCGAGATTATGATGCCGTTCCGTTCGGCTATTCGGGGCAATCTGAAAAAGATTGAATCGCTCGACATTCGTCTGATTGCGCCAAGCCACGGACCGGTTTATCCCAAGCCGTCCTTTATTATGGATGCTTATCGCGACTGGATCAGCGATGATGTCAAGAATGAAGTGGTGCTCGCCTTTGTATCGATGCATGACAGCACCCGTCGGATGGCGGAGTATTTTACGGAGGCCCTGGCATCCAGAAATATCCGGGTGCAGCAGTTTAATGTTGTCGGGGGGGATGTCGGAAAGCTGGCGATTTCTCTGGTGAATGCTGCGACAGTGGTTCTGGCAACGCCGACCGTTCTGACGGGACCTCATCCCCAGGCAGCTTATGCGGCGATGCTGGTTAATGCCTTGCGGCCGAAAACCCGGTTTCTCGGTTTGATTGGTTCCTACGGCTGGGCCGGCAAAATGCCCGAACAGATGACCTCGCTTCTGAGTGGGCTGAAGGCGGAAATGCTGCCGCCGGTCATTGCCAAGGGATATCCGACGGAAGCCGTCTTTGCCGCCCTCGATGAACTGGCCCAGACCATTCTGGAACGCCACCGCCAGGCTGGGCTGTGCCAATAAACCAAAAACAAAAACAACAGATTGCAAAAAAAACAGACCGCAGTAAAATACAGGCGGTTTTGAGCGGTCTGAAGAAACGAAACATAAGCAAAAGGGGAGATGGTTATGATTTCCAAGGCAATTGAAAAGGCCTTTAATGAACAGCTGGCCGCGGAAACCTATTCAGCCTACCTGTATTGGTCGATGTCAGCTGCCCTGGAGGAGATGCAGCTGCCTGGTTTTGCTCACTGGATGCGGGCCCAGGCCCAGGAAGAAATGACCCATGCAATGAAGTTTTATCATCACATTGTGGAGCGGGGCGGCCGGGTCAAACTGGGGGCGATTGCTGCTCCCCCAACCGACTGGGAGTCTCCGCTGAAGATGTTTGAAGAGGTTCTCAAGCATGAACGGCATGTGACAGCTTTGATTCATAAACTGGTAGAAACGGCTGCCCAGGAGAAAGATTATGCCGCCGGCGTGTTTCTCCAGTGGTTTGTCAGCGAACAGGTGGAAGAGGAAGCCGCTGCGGAACTTGTTTTGGCGAAAATCAAAATGGTTCAGGACAGCAAAGGCGGCTTGTATATGCTTGATAAGGAAATGGGACAGCGTGGTGCGGGAGACTAAAATTATGGCCATCACTTTTAATGCCGACGAGATTTTTGAAATTGCAGAACGAATTGAGAACAATGCCGCCCGTTTTTATCGGGAAGCAGCCGGCAAGGCCGCCAAACCTGATTTGAAAAAGATGCTGCTGGACCTGGCGGTTATGGAAGAGGGGCACGAAAAGACCTTCGCGCTGATGCGGAAAGATTTGTCGCCTTCAGAAAAAGATACGGCTGTCTATGACCCGGACGGCGAGGCGGCTCAATACCTCAAGACGATGGCGGATTTTCACGGTACGGAAGGCAAGGCCGGACCGATGGAAAAACTGACCGGAAAAGAGTCGATGGCTGAGCTGCTCAAAATTGCTATCAATGCTGAAAAGGATTCCATCGCTTTTTATGTCGGCATTAAGGGTCTGGTGCCGACCAAATCCGGCAAAGACAAGATTGAGAAAATTATTGTGGAGGAGATGTCCCACGTCACGGCACTGGGAGCAAAACTCCAGTCTTTGTAGCAGGACGGTTTGAAATCTGCAGCGGCAGGGAGGCAAGAGACACCCGATGACCCCGCAGGCCCGACAGTCTTGGCTCCGCAAGCAGCCGGTGATGCGAAAAGTGCTGCTGGCGCTGGTGCCCTGTCTGCTGGGCGGATGGTATTATTTCGGTTTTCGGATTGTCGCGATGGCGGCCTTCTGCTGCGTGTGGGGGTTTTTTCTAGAATGGCTTTTCTGCCGCCGCCGAAACGAGCCGGTCAGCGAAGCCGTGTTTGTAACAGCCATCCTGTTTGTCCTGATTATGCCGCCGACCGTGGGCTGGCATGTGCTGGCCGTCGGAATGGCCTTTGCCGTTATTTTCAGCAAGGAGGTTTTCGGCGGATTCGGAAGGAATTTCTTCAATCCGGCGATGGCCGGATGCTGTTTCGTCTATATCTGCTTTCCTGTAGCGATGACGGGCATCTGGTCGCCGCCGGCTCAGGGGCCGCTTGGGGCCTTGCTGCAATGGTCAACCGCTGTCGGGCCGGACGGCGTATCGGCCGTCACGAGTGCCACCCCGATGGCTCATAAAAAAGCCGGCAGGATTCAGCTGGGGACCTGGACCGAGCCGGCGGGAGATATTCCTTTTCTTATTGATGAAAAACAGACCGTGACCGTCTCCAAATGGACGGTATTCAAAAGATTTTTCTTCGGGCGAATCGGCGGTTCGGCGGGCGCAACCAGCGCCTTGCTGATTCTGATAGGGGGAGTGTACCTTTTTATCACCAAAACAGCCAGCCGGACTATTATTCTTTCAGTAGTCGGCTCTTATGCTGTCCTGAACGAAATTCTCTACCGGCTGGGAGTTCAGCCGGTGCCCGGGGCGATGATGGCCGTTCTCGGAGGCGGGTTTCTGCTCGGTGCCTTTTTTATGGCGACAGACCCCGTCACTTCTCCGCGTACGGAACCGGCCAAAATTATCTATGGGATTCTCATCGGGACCTGCACGCTGGTGATTCGGAATTTTTCTATTTTTAACGGCGGTCTGATGTTTGCCGTTCTGCTGGGCAATATGTTTGCTCCGATTCTGGATGTGGCGGTTAATGCCTGGCAGCAGCACCGCAAAGCGGTTCAGGAGGCGGCTGTATGAATTCCCGCTCTTTCTATGCAGTCGGCTATATGTTCCTGGTTACGGCGTTCTTCAGTACGCTGATTATCGGATTTGCCCGAGGCACGCAGACCCGTGTTCTGGCCAATGAGCGTCTGGCTTTTGAAAAGGCGGTTTTGACGGCTTTCGGAACTTTTTCCTATGACACGGATGCAGAGGTCAATCGGCTGTTTCAGGAGCATTTTGCGCAGAGCCCGGAATATGGAAAGGCCTGGGTATATAAAAAAGACAGCGGGCTTGCCGGTTTTGCTCTGCCGTTTGAAGGGAAAGGGTTCTGGGCTCCCATTAAGGGAGTTGCTGCCGTCTCTGCGGACGGTCGAACGCTGCAGGGGCTGGCTTTTTATGAGGTCAACGAGACGCCGGGGTTGGGAGCCCGGATTGTCGAGCCGTTTTTCCGCCGTCAGTTCGAGGGGCTGCGGCTTCGCTCGGAGGGGCTGCTGCTGGAGCTGAAGCCGGAAGGGACGGTTTTGTCGGAGGGGCAGGTGCACGCCATCAGCGGAGCCACACAGACCTGTGTGCGTCTGGAGGCGATTCTGAATGAGCAGCTGAAAGATTGGCTGGATACGATGCGCAGGGAGGGGCGATTGTGAAGACGGCATCTGTCAAACCCATGCAGGAGATCATTCGCGACGGGCTCTGGAAGGATAATCCTATCTTTCGACAGATTCTGGGGATTTGCAGTACACTGGCTGTTACCAATCTGGTGCTGAATACGTTTGTGATGTGTACGGCTCTGACGCTCGTGACAGCCTTAAGCTGCTGGACGGTTTCTCTGCTGCGCAGCTGGACCCCCCGGAATATCCGGATGATGGTGCAGACGCTGATTATCGCCTTTTATGTGATTATAGTGGATGTGGTTCTGAAGGCCTATTGGCCGGATATGAGCCGCAGTCTGGGCCCGTATGTAGGGCTGATTATCACCAACTGCATCGTGATGGGCCGCTGCGAGGCCTTTGCCGGTTCGAATCCGCCGGGCCCGGCTTTCTGGGACGGTTTTTTTAATGGGTTGGGGTATTCCGCTGTGCTGCTTGTGATTGCGGTTATTCGGGAAGGGCTGGGGATGGGGACCTTCTGCGGCTGGCCGCTGCCGTATTTCTCCACGCATTGGGATAAATGGATTATTATGGTGATGCCGCCGGGCGGATTTTTTGTGCTGGCCTGTGTTATCTGGGCCTGCCGGTCGATTCGGCCCAGGGAGGGGAAGCCGTGAATACACTGGGTGCAGAACTTTGGCAGGCGGTTGTGGTTTGTTTTGCCGCTGTCTTTACCAACAACATTTTGCTGACGACATTTTTGGGGATGTGCCCGTTTACGTCGGTATCCCGCGAAGTGCGGACGGCCGCCGGACTGGGCGGGGCGGTCGTCTTTGTGATGACGTTTACCTGTCTGCTGAACTGGATGGCCTATCACTGGATTCTGGTTCCGCTGGGGCTGGAGTTTTTCCGGTTTATTCTGTTTATTATCATCATTGCGGCGTTTGTGCAGGTAGTTGAGATGATTCTGGACCGGTTTTCTCCGCGGCTCTATCAGAATCTGGGCATCTTTCTGCCGCTGATTACGGTGAACTGTGCGATTCTGGGCGCCTCGCTCTTTATGGTCATCCGCGAGTATTCCCTGATTGTGACCGTCGGATACGGTTTCGGAAGCGGATTGGGCTGGCTTCTGGCCATCCTGGCCATGGCGGGGATTCGCCAGCGGTTTAATGAGTCCCGGGTGCCGGCGGGGCTTCAGGGACCGGGTATTACTCTGATTATCGCCGGACTGATGGTGCTGGCTTTTATCGGATTTACGGGAGTGCTGTCCTGATGGTGCTTGAGATTATTCGAGATGTTCTGGCGGTCAGTTCTGCGGCGGCGTTTTTGACGCTGATTCTGGTGCTTTGTGAAGGGCTGATTTTAAACTATGGTCCCTGCGAAGTGACCCTCAACGGCTCCCGCAAAGAGACGGTTCAGGGCGGAAAATCTCTTTTGTCTTCTCTGCAGGAAAAGAAGATTTTTATTCCAAGCGCCTGCGGCGGACGGGGCACCTGCGGTGTGTGCAAAGTGAAGGTCCTTGAGGGCGGCGGGCCGTTCCTGCCGACGGAAACGCCGCTTTTGACCCAACAGGAGCAGCAAGCCGGCGTCCGGCTGTCTTGTCAGGTCAAGGTGCGCGGACCGCTGGCGATTGAAATTCCGGAGGAGCTTTTCCGGGTGCGTCAGTATCAGGCCCGATGCAGCCGAATCGAAGACTTGACCTATGATATGAAGCGGTTTACCTTTGAACTGACCGAACCGGAGACGATTTCATTTACGGCCGGACAATATGTTCAGCTTCGCTGTCCCCCCTATAAAGGCAGCCGGGAGGAAGTGATGCGGGCGTATTCCATCGCCTCCGATCCGCTTGACAGCCGACGGATTGATTTGATTATCCGCCGTGTTCCGAAAGGCATCTGCACCACTTGGTGCTTTGACTATCTTCGCCAGGGGGATCCTGTTTCGTTCACCGGACCTTTCGGGGATTTTTATCTTCGGGATACGCAGACGCCGAAACTGTTTATCGCCGGCGGCAGCGGCATTGCACCGTTTGTTTCCATCCTCTGGCAGATGAAACATGCCAATGACGGCCGTCAGACGGTTTTCTTTTTCGGAGGAAACCGCACGGAGGATTTGTGTCTGCTGGATGAAATGAAGGCATTTGAACAGACCCTGCCGAATTTTCGTTTTGTGCCGGTCGTGGCCAAGCCGGCCCCTGAAAGTCGATGGTCCGGTCAGACGGGGCTGGTGACCGAAGCGGTTCAGCGCAGTTTTGAGCGGCTGGACGGCTGGGAGGGGTATCTGTGCGGCGGCCCCGGGATGATTGAAGCGGCCATGCGGGTCCTCCGGCAGATGGGGATACCCGATGAGAAGATTTATTATGATAAATTTGCATAGAGAAACGGTATGAAACGTTCGCCTTCGGACATTCGATTGGAAAAACTGCTCCGAAGCTCCAAGTTCGTCGCCGGCGGGTTTATGGGGGATGACCCGCGCACGCCGGAGGAAGTGATTCGGGAGGATGCCGCCTGCCTGGAACGGCTGGGCAAAACAGCGGCCCAGATTGCCGAGCGAATGCGAAGACTGACGGAAGCCGCATCCGCCGCTTTGGGCAATCCCGTTCAGCTGGAGGGAAAATTTGACGTCCGCTGTGAAGAATGGAAGGGGGGGCTGATCTGTCCGTGGCCGCATCCGGGCCGTTTTCCCAAGCGGCTGACCGTCTGCCGACGCTTCGATACGGGACGCGAGATTGTTTGGTCGGATTTGAATATCCACCTGATTGAGGCCCACGGGTTTTTTGAAGGAAAGGGGGCTTCTTATCGTTTGGAGCCGGAGGACCTGGTACGGGTTCTCTTTGAGTAAAACGGTTTTTGGATTCGAAAGGATGTTTACGATGAAAAAGTATCGCTGTCTGATGTGCGGGTATATTTATGACCCGAAAAAGGGAGATCCGGAAAACGGGGTCCAGCCCGGTACGGCTTTTGAAGACCTGCCGGAAGACTGGGTTTGCCCGGAATGCGGCGCCGGAAAAGAGGAATTTGAAGAAGTCCGCTGATGACAGGGTATTGAGAAAAGCCCTAAGAAATGTTCTTGGGGCTTTTTTCTTTGAAACAGCCTGGGGAAGCGGCGAATGGAAAAAATTGTTCCCAAACTTCAGGAAAGCGGCCCTATTTTCTGCGTGGAAACCGCCGCCGGTCCATCCTCCGTTGTCGTCTTTGGGGCCTCCGGAGACCTGGCCCATCGAAAGCTGTATCCGAGTCTGTATGCCCTTTTTTCCTCCGGCCTGATGAGTCAGTCCTTTTATCTGCTCGGCTGCGGACGGACGCCGATGACCGATGAGTCGTTTCGGGCGGGGATTGAGAAAAATCTCCCGGCGGAAACAGCCGGAAAGGTTTCTTCAAAAGCGGCTTTTCTGGAACGGTGTTTTTATGCAGCGGGGGATTATCAGTCCAAAGACCTTTATGAAACAATTCGGCGGCGTATGACAGATCTGGACAGCCGCTTCAGCATCGAGGGGGTTCGTTTGTTTTATCTGGCGGTGCCGCCGACGGTGGTTAAACCAATCGTTGAACGGCTGGCGGAAACCAAACTGGCTTGTCCGGTCTCTACAGGACGCTTTCAGCAGGTACGGCTGGTTTTGGAGAAGCCGTTTGGAACGGATACGGCCTCCGCAGCGGACCTGGAGCGGGCCCTGCATCGCTGTTTTCATGAATCCCAAATCTATCGTCTGGATCATTATCTCGGTAAAGATACGGTCCAGAATATACTGGTCTTTCGGTTTGCCAACAGTCTGTTTGAGCCCATTTGGAACCGAAATTATATCGACCATGTCCAGATTACAATCGCTGAATCGATCGGCGTAGAACATCGAGGGGGCTATTATGACCAGACGGGGGCCTTGCGGGATATGTTTCAAAACCACATGCTCCAGATTCTGTCTCTGGTTGCGATGGAACCCCCCAGTTCTCTGAGTGCGGAGGCCGTTCGGGATGAAAAGGCCAAGGTGTTGCGCTCGATTGCTCCTTTATCTGCGGACCCTTTGAATCCTTCTGTGGTCCGAGCTCAATACGGCCCTGGAGAAGTTGACGGCAAAGCTGTCTGTGGGTATCGGCAGGAGAAAGGCATCCGGCCGGACTCCATAACGGAGACGTTTGCGGCGGCTCGAATCCTGATTGAGAATTGGCGTTGGAACGGGGTTCCTTTTTATTTGCGCACGGGCAAGCGTCTTCCGCGAAAGCTGACGGAGGTTGTTGTCTGTTTCAAGTCTGTTCCCCATACTCTTTTTCCGCAGTTTGAGCGAGAGATACTGCCTGCCAATAGTCTCCGTTTTCAGATTCAGCCGGAAGAGGGGATTTTCCTGCAATTGCAGGCCAAAAGGCCCGGAGCGAAGTTGTCTCTTGCAACCCTCGAGATGGCCGTAGATTATCGGCAAATCTTCGGATTCCGGATGCCGGAGGCCTATCAGCAGCTTCTTTTAGATTGCCTTGTAGGTGACCAGACACTCTTTACGCGGCATGATTCTATTCTCCTTGCCTGGAAACTTCTCGAGCCGGTTTTAGATAGATGGAATAACTCAAAAGAAAATAATATATTCATTTATCCCTCCGGAACATCTTCAATCCTTCCTGCTGATGAGCTTATTCAAAAAACCGGTCATTTTTGGAATCCATTGTGATTTTAAGTCTCTTTATAACAATATATTATCTCTAAATGTGAAAAAATCAAAAATATTGTGATTAAAATAGCATAAACTCTTGACATTTTTTGAGTCTATTTTATATTTGTTTTAAATAATGGGACACAAAGAATTATAAAAAGGCATTAGAAGGAAAATAAAAAAGGAAAAGGGGAAGTTAATGGTGAACAGAAAATGTATAATTAGATTGTCGCGATACAAAAGCGCCCTCCAGCGGCTGAAGGCCTTAGGGTTTGTAAAAGTTTTTTCAGGCAACCTGGCGGATGCGGCAGGGGTGACTTCTTCCCAGGTTCGGAAGGACTTTTCACTTTTTGGAATTACGGGGAATCGTCGAGGCGGCTACAGTGTGGATGAGCTGATTTCCAAGATTCTTGAAATTCTCGGCAAAAATGAACTCCAGCGGGTGGTTTTGGTGGGGGCCGGCAATATCGGAACCGCCCTGATGCGATACAAGGGATTCGAGTCAGGGGGAATCAAAATAACTGCCGCATTTGATATCGACCCGGAGAAAATTCACCGGGATTCTGACCCGCCCATCCTGCCCTTGGAAGAGTTTGCGGACTACGTGAAAAAAAACTCGATTCGTGTGGCGATTCTTGCTGTGCCGGATGTGGCGGCTCATCACGTTTCTGAACTAATGATTCGTTCCGGAATTATGGGGATTCTGAATTTCGCGCCGATTCAGCTACGGGGAGCTGAGAAAGTCATTATTAACAATATTAATCTTGAAGTCGAGCTGGAAAACCTGATTTACTTTGTCAATGCGATGCAGAAAACCGGACAGATTGAATGAAAATCAAAACCCTCAAAAATCGCCTGCTGTTCTCTTTTCTGACGGTCAATCTCGTCTTGGCGGTCAGCGTATTTTGTCTTGGATATTGGGTGATTCAGCAGCAGCTTTTTGAGCGAACACAAAAACAGGTCAATCATTATTTGGACAGTGCCCGTCTGTTTTATGCGAGCGAAATAGAAAATATCGGGACTCGGATGAAACTGGTTTCTTATAATCAAGACCTTGAGACTTTGCGAAAAAGTCTTGATCTTGATTATCTTTTCCGCTTGTCATCGGATAACGCCCGAATTGCTGCAAGCCGAATTGTCCAGAAAGTTTTTGAGAGCAGAGTCCCCATGGGGGGGACGAGATTGGTTGGTCCGGAAGAATTAGCCCGAATGCCGGAGGCGGTTCGGCAACGAGCGCGGATTCCGATTAAAGGTTCATCAAAAGAGGAGTTTACAGAAGGCGGAATCGTCAAGGAATATGCCTTGCCCCTTTTAGGGCCGGATGGCCAAATCGAATCTGTGATTTACGGCGGACGTCTGGTGAATCAGGATTATATATTTGTGGATAAACTTCGGCTTCTTGTTTTCGGGGAGGAACAATATCGCGGAAAACCGGTGGGGACTGTAACCATTTTTCAGGACGGTATTCGGATTGCTACGAACGTTTTGGACAAAGAGGGCCGGCGTGCCGTTGGTACGCACGTTTCGCAGGCTGTTTATGACAGCGTCATTCGGGAAGGAAGACGCTGGCATGACCGGGCCGAGGTCGTGGGCAACTGGTACCGTTCCGCCTATGAACCGATTCGCGATATTGATGGGAACATAATTGGAATTCTGTATGTCGGAATTCTGGAGGAGCAGCTGACCGATATTGCCGCCAAGATTTTGGTGCTGTTTTTGCTGGCAGTTGCGGCCGCTCTTCTGCTGGCGGGCATTGTAGCTTTTGTTCTGACAGGGTCCATCCTGCACCCGATTACTTTGCTGCTGGAGGCAACTCGCAAATTGGCCAAAGGAGAATGGGGACACGAAGTGCCGGCCCAGACTTCTGTCGAAGAGCTTGACCAGCTGGCCAAGTCCTTCAATGAAATGAGTGCCCAGCTGAGGCACCGGGAACTGTCTTTGAAAATCAGCAATGAAAAGCTGGCGGAACTGAACAAAAGTTATCTGGATTTAATCGGTTTTGTGGCCCACGAATTAAAAGGAATGCTGGCTTCCGCGGTTATTAACGCCTATTCGCTGCGGGACGGCCTTCTGGGGATGCTGAATTTTAAGCAGAAGCGAGCCATTGATTCGATCTGCCGAAATCTGGATTATCTCGATGCTACGGTCAAGAAGTTCCTGAACTTAAGCCGAATAGAGCGGGAAAAACTGGAAATCAACAAACAGCCGATTTGCCTTCGGAAAGATATTGTGGATATATCCGTACATATTTTCTCCAAATTGATTGAAGACAAACAAATGACCGTTGTGAACCGGATTGACCCCGCTTTGCGGGTCAATGCCGATCCGGACCTCCTTCAGATTGTTGCGAACAATTTAATTAATAATGCCGCCAAATATGGTGCAGAAGGGGGACGAATTGAACTTTCGGCTCGCCTTTTGGACGGACGGGTTGAGGTGGAGGTTTATAACGACGGTCGGCCGATTCAGCCGAATGAATTGCCGCTGCTTTTCAAAAAATTCTCCCGTCTGGATAATCCGGACAAGAAAAAGGTCAAAGGAACCGGTCTTGGATTGTACATAACCAAACAGATTATCGAAGCCCACGGCGGCCAAATTCGAGTCGAACCGCGGGCGGCAGGAAATGCGTTTATTTTTCAGATTGAAAGGGAATAACTTTGGTTACACCGATGGATTTGATCAGAAAAAAACGGGCCGAAGCGGTCAATCGAATCATCAGCAAAGGGTATCTGTCCACCAAGCGCGTTTATGTCGGGATGGCTACCTGCGAAATCGCCGCCGGCTCCAAGGAAGTGATGGCGGTCTTTCAGGATGCGATCGCCAAAGGATTAACCGATGTATATCTGAGCCAGAAGGGATGTGCAGGCCGATGCAATCTGGAGCCCACGGTAGAGGTGGTTGAGGAAGGCAAGATTCCCGTCAAATACGGTCTGGTAACCCCTGAACGAGCCCGCGAAATCATCGAGCGGCATCTGAAAAAGGGAGAAGTAATTCAGGAATGGGTGATTTAGGGAAAGGGACCTGTTGTGGCAGACAAGCAATATAAACTGACTTTTTGCGACGGCTCCGGATGCCTGAAAAATCATGCGAGAGAGTTTCGTCAGCTTTTTGAGGAAGAACTTCGGCGGCATCAGATTCAGCAGAATGTCCAAATTCATCTGAGCGGCTGCTTAGGGATGTGCACGAAAGGGCCCATCCTCATTGTGAATCCGGGTTATATTCTGTATGGAAACCTCCGTTCCGAAGACGCACCGGAGATTGTTCAGGAACATCTAATCAACGGCAAGCCGGTTTCCCGCCTGATTATTCAGGAGGACCATTTATACAATCGCTTTTTCCGGATCTTCGGGGATTCGGAGTTTTTCGGCCGTCAGATGCGGATTGCGCTGCGCAACTGCGGCGTCATTGACCCGGAAAAGATTGATGACTATCTGGCGATGCGGGGGTACGAGGCCCTGGCAAAAGTGCTAACGGAGATGACGCCGCAGCAGGTGATTGAAGAGGTCAAGAAAAGCGGCCTGCGCGGACGCGGCGGTGCGGGATTCCCTACAGGACTCAAATGGGAATACACCGCCAAACAGTCCGACCCTGAAAAATATGTCATTTGCAACGCCGATGAAGGTGACCCCGGGGCCTTTATGGACCGCAGCGCGATTGAAGGAGACCCGCATACGGTGCTGGAAGGGATGATTATCGGCGGTTATGCAATCGGGTCCCGTCAGGGGATTATTTATATCCGTGCTGAATATCCGCTGGCTGTTCAGCGTTTGAAAAAGGCGATTGAAGATGCCCGGCGGGAAGGATTTCTCGGCGAGCGAATTCTCGGAACGGACTTTTCCTTCGATATTCGGATTTGCCTGGGAGCCGGCGCCTTTGTCTGCGGAGAAGAGACGGCTCTGATTCACTCGATAGAAGGGGCCCGCGGTATGCCTCGTCCGCGCCCGCCGTATCCGTCTGTCAGCGGCTTGTTCGGCAAGCCGACGTTAATTAACAACGTCGAAACGTGGGCGAATATTCCGGTGATTATTATTGACGGGGCCGATTGGTTCAGCCGCATCGGCACGGCAACCAGTAAGGGTACCAAGGTCTTTGCGCTGGCCGGCAAGGTTCGCAATACGGGACTGGTGGAAGTTCCGATGGGGACGACGCTGCGGGATATTATTTTCGGAATCGGCGGCGGCATCCCCAACGGCAAAAAATTCAAGGCCGTTCAGACGGGCGGTCCGAGCGGCGGATGCCTCCCGGAAAAGTATCTGGATACACAGATTGATTATGAATCCCTTGCAAAGGCCGGTTCGATTATGGGCTCCGGCGGGATGATTGTGATTGATGAAGATTCCTGCATGGTTCGAATGGCCCGGTTCTTTGTCGAGTTCACTCAGGATGAATCCTGCGGAAAATGCACCCCGTGCCGGGAGGGAACCAAGCGGATGCTCGAAATCCTGACCCGAATCACCCGCGGGCAGGGCAAACCCGGGGATATCGAAAAACTGGAGCGGCTGGGCACGATGATTCAGAAGGCCTCGCTGTGCGGACTTGGCCAGTCTGCCCCCAATCCGGTGCTCAGCACCATTCGAAACTTCCGGGAGGAGTACGAAGAGCATATTCATCAGAAAAAATGCCGTGCACACGAATGCACCGCACTCCTGTCTTTTGTAGTACAGGACAATTGTGTCGGCTGCGGTGCCTGCAAACGGGTCTGTCCGGTCAATGCCGTATCCGGAAATCGAAAGGAAAAACACAGCATCAATCCGAATCTCTGCATCAAATGCGGACAATGCTATGATGCATGCAAGTTTAACGCCATTGCCAAAGTGTGAGGAATCCAATGAGCCGATTGATTACGATTACGATTAACGATAAGCCCTATCAGGTTGAGCCGAACCAAACAATTATGCAGGCGGCCGACAAACTTGGGTTTCATATCCCTCGTCTGTGCTATCATCCGAAGCTGTCCATTGAAGGGGCTTGCCGGGTTTGCATCGTGGAAGTGGAAGGAATGAAGAACTATGTGGCCTCCTGTGCCTTTCCCGTCAGCGACGGAATGAAAATCCGCACGAATACGCAAGCCCTGCGGACAGCCCGACGAGATATTATTGAGTTGATTCTCGATAACCATCCGCAGGATTGTCACACCTGTGAACGTGACGGCAACTGTGAGCTTCAGCGTCTGGCGGCGTCAATGGGGATCCGGGCCCGGCATTTTGAGGGTGAACGCAAACGCTATGAAAAAGACCTGTCCAGCGAGGCCGTCATTCGGGACCCCGAAAAGTGCATTCTGTGCGGGCGCTGCGTGCGGATGTGTTCGGAGATTCAGCAGGTCCATAATCTCACCCAGGCCCACCGCGGTTTTCATACGGTTGTCATGCCGGCCTACAACATGCCGATGGGCGAAAGCGTCTGTACCGCCTGCGGTCAGTGCATTAACGTCTGCCCGACGGCGGCGTTTCTGGAAAAGAATTATACGCAGGAGCTTTTTGAAAAACTTAACGATCCGAATCTGGTGAAGGTGGTTCAGTTTGCTCCGTCCGTGCGGGCAGCCATCGGAGAAGCATTCGGTCTGGAGCCCGGTCTGAATATGGAAGGGCAGCTGATTGCATCCCTTCGCAAACTCGGTTTCGATTATGTGTTTGACACCCAGTTTGCGGCGGATCTGACGATCATGGAAGAGGCCAGCGAATTTCTCGAACGGCTTCAGAGCGGCGGTGTCCTGCCGATGATTACTTCCTGCTCCAGCGCCTGGATGAAATGTCTGGAACAGTTTTATCCGGACCTGATTCCGAACGTCTCGACCTGCAAGTCGCCGATGTCGATGCAGGGGGCGGTTACCAAAACCTATTTTGCCAAGAAGAAAAAGATTGACCCTCGCAAAATCCTCAGTGTAGCCGTGATGTGCTGCACGGCCAAGAAATATGAGGCCGCCCGGCCCGAACTGATGTTTGACGGGATGCGGGGGGTTGACATTGTCGTAACGACCCGTGAGGCTGCCTGGATGATTAAGTCCGCCGGAATTGATTTGGTCAATATTCAGCCCGAGGAGCCGGACCATCCGCTCGGAATTTCCAGCGGTGCCGGGGCCATTTTCGGGGCTACCGGCGGGGTAATGGAAGCCGCCATTCGAACGGCCTATGAACTGTATACCGGCGAGACCCTTGTAGATATTGAGGTAGAGGCCGTTCGGGGGCTCAAGGGCATCAAAGAGGGCAGCATCGTCATGGACGGCAAGGAAATCCGGGTGGCCGTCGCCCACGGCCTGGGCAATGCCTGCCGGCTTCTGGAGCGGGTCCGGCAAGACCCGTCTCGGTATCACTTCATCGAGATTATGGGCTGTCCGGGCGGCTGTGTCGGCGGCGGAGGCCAACCCTATGCCCAGATTAATTCTATCCCTCTGGATGATGAAAATCTGCGGAAAAGGGCGCAGGCCCTTTATGACCTGGATAAGGCCAAGACCATCCGGCGAAGCCATGACAACCCGGATGTCCAGAAACTGTATAAGGAATTTCTCCAGAGTCCGCTTAGTCCGGTGTCTCATCAGTATCTGCATACCCACTACAAGGCCAAGACACCGGTCGGCATTATTCCACGAAATGAACGCACCTTGTCGGGAGATTCAAAATGACTCAGAATCAGACGGAAAAACTTCAGGCGATTCGGGAAGCCATGCAGGCGGCTCGAAATGATGCTCATCCGGAATCTCACCTGATTGGGATTCTGCATAAGGTTCAGGAGGTTTTCGGCTATCTGCCCCGCGAGATGATGGATGAGGTGGCACAGACACTCGAGATCCCTACGGCTCATATTTGGGGGGTAGCAACCTTTTATCATTACTTTAATCTGGAGCCAATCGGGCGGCACGTAGTCAGTGTCTGCATGGGAACGGCTTGTTATGTAAAAGGCGCCGCTTCCGTTCTGGAAACTTTGAAAAAAGAACTGGGAGTCGAAGTCGGGAAAACAACATCGGACGGTTTGTTTACCCTTCAGGAGGCGAGATGTCTTGGAGCCTGCGGCATAGCACCGGTGATGATGATTGACGAAAAGATTTACGGACAACTGGATAGTAAAAAAACAGTTGATATAATTAACCAGTATCGCAAGGCCGCCGCAGAGGAAAAATCGGCTGTCGGGGCGGAAACTCGACGTGGGAAACCTTGAGAAAACCGTTGAAAAAGGGAGACTGCACATGGCGAAAAAAGTACTGATTATCGATGATGATGCGGATTTTGTGGAAAGCGTTGAAAATCTGCTGGAAGCCCGCGGATATGAGGTGGTTTCAGCCGCAAACGGAAAGGACGGGGTCGAAGCTGCTAAAAAAGAAAAACCCAACCTGATTATTCTGGATGTGATGATGACAACCAAGGATGAGGGATTCAATGTGGCCCGCAAACTCAACGAATTGGAGGGAGTGAAAGGTACACCGGTTGTGATGGTGACGGGAGTGCGGCGGGAAATGAATCTGCCGTTCAGCTTTGAGCCCGATCAGACATGGCTGCCTGTCAAGGAAGTATTGGAAAAACCGATTAAGCCGGAGACCCTTCTGAAGGCCGTAGCGGACTATATTCGGTAACAAACGCTTTTCAATGTTCTGAACATCTCCTCCTTTCAAAGGGATGCCCTGATCGTTTGTCAGGTCGTCCCTTTTTAATTTCAAAAAAGAAGGCAGGGAGCCGTTGCAGCTCCCTGCCGCGCTTTCCATCCAATTAAGGTGGAGAGAGGAAGAGGACTATTTTTTCAGCAGGCCGAAAAGCAACGCTCCCGTGCTCAGTAGCAGCGTTGTAGCCGCTGACGGCGCTGCCGATGCGCCGGACGGGATGCCGAGGACAAGACTGTTTACCAAACCGAGAAAAAGCCAGCCGAGACATCTTTTCATCGATTGATTCCTTTTTCTTCAAACTGACAAAGATTCATTCCATTTCCTGATTCAGTTTTTCCCGAAGCGCCTGATTTTCCCGCCGCGTTGCCTCCAGATCAAATATCAGATACTTTATGCCCAGCCGCAGATAATCCAGCGACTGCTGAAGATTGCTGAACTGGGCCTGGAGTTTCTGATGATTCTCCCGATTTCGGCGAGCCAGCAGGAACAGTTTGTCCTTTTGCGGCTGCGGCAGGTCGACCTCGTTAAGCAATTCCTGAAACTTTTTCTCAAAATTAGATTCGAACATGGTTCACCCCCAAAACGGTCCTTGTTGGTTTCCCCGAAGCCAGCGGTTTGGCTTGTTACTGGGCCGGTACTTTTGCTTTTTCTATCTCTTCTTTTTCCCCCAAAGCCATCATCCGTATTATAACAGAAAAACCGTTCAAGACGCCGAAGACGTTTTCATATCGCTTGATTTCACCCGAAGAATCTGAATTTTCAGAAGAGAGATGTTATTTTATCGGAACTCACAAAAAATTTTTTTGGGCTGGCAGGAGGAAAGAAAACCAAATTTCAGCGGGCTTTCAATGTAATCTTATCTCCTTTCCTCTAAAAGATTTATGAATTATACCAGCATGCGGGAAAACGGGCTTGACAATCCGGAAACTGTCTGTTTTACTGGCTTATGTGGCCGGGCGATTAGCTCAGCTGGTTAGAGCGTACGGATCACACCCGTAAGGTCACAGGTTCGAATCCTGTATCGCCCAGTACCTTCTTTTTTCTCCTTTCTATCCATTCCGATGTTTACTCATTCGGGACTGCTGAACGGCTTTATTGGACTATGGGCAGGTCACATCAGCGTGTCGTAAATGCGGCGGATTTCCATCTAATAGTATCACCCAAGAAAAATATCCCCAAGTTGAATACGGTCTATGTTTCCATATATGGCTTCACTCTATTCTTGACAATTTGGGTCCTGTAGAAATAATAGAATTTTTGTTATTTTTGAGTCGGGATAGGAAAAAGCTGTGCTTTTACGCAAAAAAAAGAAGAAAAAAGAACGAAATCCGTTTTTGGATTGGTTGGGATATGTGATCCTGCGGATTGTCTTTTTTGTTCTTGGTTTCTTACCGATTGAGTGGAATTTACAGCTGGCGTGTTTTTTAGGGCGTTTGCTCTGGAAACACTATCACCGCGGGCGGATGAGGGCCCTGGAGAATCTTCAGGCGGCGTATCCGGAGAAAGACTCGCGCTGGCATGAAGAGGTGGGGCGGCGTTCGTTTGAGCATCTGGTGATGCTGGTGATGGATGTGTTTTTTACGCCCCGGCTGGTGGTTAAGGAACGCTGGCCTGATTATGCCCGTCTGATGAACATCGAGCGTGTAAAATGGATGATGCAGGAAAAAAAGGGGCTCCTGATGGCCACAGGGCATTACGGCAATTTTGAAATTATCGGGTATATGCTCGGGCAGTGGGGGTTTAATGTGTACAGCATCGCTCGGCCCCTGGATAATCCCTACATCAACCGCTATCTGTACGGCATTCGTCAGCGTCATGGGCAGAAGATTATCGATAAGTTCGGGGCTTCTGAACAGATGGAGCAGCTGGTCAAAGAAGGGGCGACGCTGTGCTTTATTGCTGACCAGGACGCCGGACGCAAGGGCATTTTTGTGGATTTCTTCGGACGCAAGGCCAGCTCCTACAAGAGCATTCCCCTGCTGGCGATTCACTACAACCTGCCGTTGGTGATTGGAGGCAGCCGTCGGGTGGGAAACCGGTTTTTCTTTGAGATGGAGTGCAGCCGGATTATTCTTCCGCAGGAATGGCAGGATAAGGAGGACCCGCTGGGCTGGCTGGCTCAGGAGTATACGCGGGCACTGGAGGAGTTTATCCGAAAAGACCCGACACAGTACTGGTGGATACACCGCCGCTGGAAGACCCGTCCGAAGGAGGAGCTGTCGGCGGCCGGCTGCCCGTCAGAATCAAACCAACAGGAGTAAACAAATCTTCAATTGACAGTTTTTCTGCGGCGGTCTATGATTTCGAAATAGACACGAGAGGTCTTTTATTCGGTTTGGAGGCTGACCATGGCACAAGGTGAAAAGAGCTGGGAAAAGCGGCTTTCGGGCGGTCCGGATGAACTGGCGGTCGATTTTGTCGAGTCGCTGTCGTTTGACAGGCGGTTGTATAAGCACGATATCGCCGGTTCGATTGCGCATGCTGAAATGCTGGCCGCACGGGGGCTGATTACCCGGGCCGAGTTGGCGGACATCAAAAAGGGGCTTTTGGAGATTGCCGAGGAAATTGCCTCCGGCCGGTTTGTGTTTGACAAACGGCAGGAGGATATTCATATGGCGGTCGAGGCGGCGCTGATTGCCAAAATCGGCGAGGCGGGTAAGAAGCTGCACACCGGAAGAAGCCGCAATGACCAGGTGGCAACGGACCTGCGGCTGTGGATGCGCGATGAGATTGAGATCCTGCAGGCATATCTGACGGACCTGCAGCGGGCGCTGGTCAAACAGGCCGAGCAGTATGCACAGGAGATTATGCCCGCCTATACGCACCTGCAGCGGGCTCAGCCGGTGACGATTGGGGCGTATCTGCTCAGCTTTGTGGAGATGCTGGCCAGGGACTGGAGCCGTCTGAAAGACTGCCGCACACGTCTGAATGTCTGTCCGCTGGGCAGCGGGGCCGTGGCGGGTTCAACTCTCCCGCTGGACCGGGAAATGACGGCCAAGTCGCTCGGTTTTGCCGACATTACCTATAACAGTATTGATTCCGTTTCGGATCGGGATTTTTGTGCGGAGTTTATTTTCTGCTGCTCTTTGATTGCTGCCCATCTGTCCCGACTGGCGGAGGACTGGATTCTGTTTGCGACAACCGAGTTCGGCTTTATCCGAATCGCGGATGCCTACTGCACCTCGTCGAGTATGATGCCGCAAAAACGCAATCCGGATATGCTGGAGCTGATTCGAGGCAAGACCGGTTCAGTCTATGGGGCCCTTGTAGGGATGCTGACGATTCTGAAGGCCCAGCCGTCCGCCTACAATCGGGACCTGCAGGAGGACAAGCTGCATGTATTTCGGGCGGCCGATGTAACGGAGGCCTGCGTGCAGATGGCGAGGGCGATTGTTGAGCATACGGTTTTTCAGACAAAGCAGATTGCCGATGGATTAGACCAGGGTTTTCTGGATGCAACGGCGATGGCCGAGTATCTTGTCGGCAAGGGGATGCCGTTCCGGGAGGCGCACGGGATTGTCGGGACCCTCGTGGCCCAGTGCGAAAAAGAGGGCAAAGTCAAACTGTCGCAGCTGGCTCTGGAGCAGATGCAGGCCGTCTGCCGGGTGATTGATAGGGATGTGTATGAGGTTTTGGACCCCGCCGGCGTGTGCAGGAACTACAAGACGCTCGGCGCCGGCAGTCTTCAAAATACCCGAGCGCAAATTCAGTATTGGAAAGAAAAAATCAAAGAACAGTGATCCGGAAGAGCAAATAGAAAAAATTTATGTCGCGTGAAGACCAAATTACATCCTGGTTTGTCCGACAGTCCCGGCTGGATCCAAAACGGTTTCCGATAGGGATAGGGGATGACATGGCCGAAATTCAGCTGGCGGAGGGGGTATCGGTTCTGATTACCACCGATACGCTGATGGACGGGGTGCATTTTGATCTGTCCTCCTGCACGCTTGAGCAGGCGGGCTATAAAGCGATGGCGGCCTCGCTGAGCGATTGTGCAGCGATGGCGACGGTGCCCCTTTGTGCCGTAGCGGCGGTGTCGCTGCCGACGGATTTCGGCATCGAGCATCTCAAACAGCTGCATTACGGCCGCGTGCGGGCGGGGGAGCCCTTTGACTGCGAAGTAGTAGGAGGGGATATTACGAAATGGCGGAATCCGGAGGGCAAACTGGTTCTCTGCTATACGATGCTCAGCCGGCCCAGCGGGCATCATCCGCCGGTGCGGCGAAGCGGAGCCCAGGTCGGAGACCTGATTTGCGTAACCGGCACGCTGGGCGGGTCTATTCTGGGCAAGCATCTGGAGTTTGTGCCGCGGGTGAGGGAGGCGCTGGAGATGACGCGGCTGGCCCGGATTCATTCGATGATGGATATCACGGACGGCTTGAGCACAGACCTGAGCCGAATCTGTACGCAAAGCGGCGTCGGGGCCCTGGTGGAGGCGGAGGCCGTTCCCATTTCGCAGGCGGCCGGACAAATGCCCGACCCGCTTGGGGCGGCACTGAATGACGGCGAGGATTTTGAACTGCTCTTTACGCTGCGGGAGGACCAGTGGGAAAAATTGAAGGGTTTTTCGATGGTTCCGCTGACCGTCATCGGGCGGATTACGGACAGCCGCCGGATGCAGATTCGGATGCCGGACGGGCGGGTGGAACCGCTGGTGCCGCGGGGATATGACCATTTATGACCAAGGCAAACGTTTTTGAAACGATTACGCATTCGCCCGAAGAGACGATAGAGTTGGGCCGGCGGTTCGGGGCGGCGCTGAAGGGGGGCGAAACGGCCGCCTTGATTGGGACGCTCGGAACGGGCAAGACGCATTTTATCAAGGGGGTTGCAGCCGGACTGGGGGCGGCGGGGCTGGGAGCGGTGAACAGTCCGACGTTTGTCCTGATGAATGAGTATTGCGCCCGGGACGGACGGCTTACGGTGTATCATATCGATGCCTACCGGCTCAAATCAATCGAGGAATTCGAGAATCTGGGGATTTCAGATTATCTGGGGTCGGATGCGGTTCTTTTAATCGAGTGGGCGGACAAAGTACTGGCGGCTCTGGAGGGACTGGACTATATCCGGATTGATTTTTCGCATGAAGGGCCGACGGAACGGAAAATTATCATAAAAGGACCAGCGTCTTTTCTGGTTTGCTTTCAGGCGGAAAGCAAGTCCGCTGGATTCCCGCCTTCCTCCTTCGCTGAAGCTTCGGAGGACAAGCCGCGGGAATGACCGGTGATTACCTGGATGATATTTCTCCAAAAAGGGTCAGGGCGGAGGTCTTGCTGATACGGACCTGAACAAACCGTCCGGCCAGCTCGGCAGGGCCGTTGAAGACAACAATGTAGTCGTGAGCGGTTCGGCCGATCAGCTGGGGCTGGTCGGCAGACTCGGCCTTGTTCAGGTGGGGCTTTTTGCTGGGGCCTTCCACAAGCACTTCAAGGGTTTTTCCGAGGAAGCGGCGGTTGTCTTCTTCCGCGATTTTGTTGACCAGTTCAAGCAGACGAATGTTTCGCTGCTGTTTGACTTCCGCGGGTACATTGTCCTCAAGCCGCTTATCCGCATAGGTGCCCGGGCGAGGGGAATATTTAAAGATAAAGCAGTTTTTGTAGCGGACTTTTTGGATCAGGTCTGCTGTGGCCTCAAAATCCTCTTCTGTTTCGCCCGGAAAGCCGACGATAAAGTCGCCGGTGACGGCCAGATTGGGCACAATCGACCGGGCTTTTTCAATCAGGTCCAGGTACTGGCGGGCCGTGTAGCCGCGGTTCATCGCCTTCAGAATCCTGTCCGAGCCGCTCTGAGCGGGCATGTGCAGGTAGGGACAGACCTTGGGCAGACGGGCCATCGCCTCAAAAACAGAGTCCTCCATTTTGGCCGGATGACTGGTGATGAAATGAATCCACCGGATCGAGTCAATTTGACTGACCATTTCCAGCAGGTCGGCCAACGTATACGTGCGGCCGTTTTGGGTATAGCGGTAGGAGTTAATCGTCTGTCCCAGCAGAGTGATTTGCTGAATGCCCCGCTCGGCCAGTTTTTGGGCCTGCTGCAGAATGACCTTGGGCGGCCGAGACACTTCGGGCCCGCGGACGTAAGGGACGATGCAGAAGGTGCAGAAATTGTTGCATCCGCGCATGGTTCGGATAAATGCCTGCGATTTCAGATGATTTTCATCCGAATCATGGGCAATCTCAAACTCGTCCAGCTTCTCGCTGACAGTATGGACATCGGGGCTGTCGGCGGGTCGGCGAATTGTTTCGGTAACGGCAAGGATTTTTCGCCGTTCCTCAATCGCCTGCTGAAGGAGGGCGGGGACTTCGTGGAGCTGTTCAGGCCCCGCAGCCAAGTCCACAGCCGGATGTTCGAGCAGCTGAGGCCCAAGCCGCTGGGCCATGCAGCCGATGACCGCCACAAGCAGACGCGGGCGGCTTTTTTTCAGATGCTGCAGATGGCCCAAATGCGAGAAGACCCGCTGTTCGGCGTGCTCACGGACGGAGCAGGTGTTGATGACAACGACGTCGGCCTCGGCGGGCGAATCGGTCATTTCCCATCCGTTTTCGGTCAGGGCGGCGGCCAGAAGCGACGAGTCCAGTTTGTTCATCTGGCAGCCGAAACTCTTCAGATGTATTTTTTTGCTGTTCATCGGAACCGGCCAGTATAACGCAATCGGCAGGCCGATTCCAGTGTCAGAACGCCGTTGTTTGAGGAGACGGCGGATAAATTAAGTCGGTATCTCGGGCGGGCGGCGAAGGCAGCGGGGCCCTGCAGGCCGGACAGTCCGGACGATTAAGCCCACGTCTGCGACCGCAGGAATGACAGCGAACCACAGGATAATGATTCAAAGCCAGATAGGTCAGAAACCCGGCCAGGTTAAAACAGAAGACAACGGCCAGCCAGACAGTTCCTTTGAACCAGCCGACCCGGCGGGGCTTGTAGTGGAGCAGGGTTAGGATCGTCAGAACGGATGCCGCAGGGTAATACAGATAAGGATTTGTCGGTTCCATTCGTTCAGTAAACTCTTTCAAATCTTTCAGGATATAGCGTTCTGATTTCCACAAGGCTATTAAAGTTTTGTAAAGCCAGGCAAAACAAGGCGGGGATGAAAAGGTGACCCACCCTTTAAATTGACAGAGTTTGGTCACGTAAAGGTTCACAGAAGGAGAAGATTTGTACGGCGGTTTAATGTAGTCAAATTGACTGAGATGCTCAAGGGTGCCGTCCTCTCGGATTTGATAGAGTTCGATTCTGTAATCGAAGGGTTTGTCCCGATTTTCTTGAAACCATTTCCGATACTGCTTATTATCCATTGGTGCCTTGAGGAGCCATTGAAACTGCAGGTAAAAAGTTTGTTCGGATGAATAGAAAGTCTTTCTTGTTTTGCACAGTTCATCCGGAATTTGAAGCGGAATGGCCTTTCGCGGATTTTTCTGGAGCAGAATCGGCGGCTGGTCAATAAAATCAATCAGGATAGCGGAAAGGAAAGAAGGTTTATAAGAGGCGGTTTCTTTCCAGTTTACTGCAAAAAGTCGGCTGATGGGAACGAACGGATTTTCATACAGGATTTCCATAGAACGTTTTTCGAAGTCTGCTTCATACAAAGAATGTTCTGTCCAGAGCAGGCATCGTGCATTCCAGGAGGCTGCCGGAATCCACGCGTGGAAGTTTTGAAGTCGCTCAAAGGGACGGATTTCGCTTCTGCTTTCTGAAAAGCCGCTTGCAGACAGATACCCCAATATCTGTTTTTGAAGGTTATATCCTGTAAAATACCGCTTGTTGAAGTCGTATCGCCAAAATTCTTTGATTTGTTTTTTCTCATTGCTGACCGTAAAAATCAGGTCTCTGGAAAAATTCTGAGAGATTCTCAGACAGCCGTTCCAGTCTTCTTTGTACAGCTCATCTGCCGGCTTGAGATACTCATAGGGCTGGTCAGTGCGGGAACCTTTCCAGAGCAGACGGCCGGCTGTATCATACACTTCAATCGTTTGCCGGCGGGCGGTCCAGTCGGAATGAAGAAGATGAAGGGTGCCGTCCGGCAGAAAGACTTTATCCGCCTCCGCTATCCGCTGCTGGAGCTGTTCTGTTTCGGAAAGAGCGGGTTGTTCCGAATCAGGTAAATATTGCTTTCGAAGAGAAATCTGAAGGATATCCAAGCTTACTGCCTGAATAACCAGCAGAATGAGCAGCATGATGAGCAGGATAATCACAGCTTTCAGAGCGGAAGAAAACGAACGGATGATGGAGCGTATCATAACTATCTCCTCCGGATTAAAACTGTCGGTTTCTGAACTCCTGCCAGAGCGGCAGGGCGAGGATAAGCATAGAGAGGCCGGTACAGAGAAAATTCAGAGCCGGCGTTTTCGGATAAAAGCAAAAATACAGCGACATAAACACAAAAATGACCGGAAACAGCCGCGTCGTGTACCATTTGGCTGTCAAGACGGAACTGAGAGAGGATGCAAAATAGACGACAAGTCCCTGTGAAATCAGAAACAATCCTTCCAGCCAGACGTGAGGCATAGGCGGCGGGGAATAATCCGCTGCAAAAACGCTGTACAAAAACAGCAAAGTCCAGATGCTCAAAATGGATAGGACAAAGCCCAAAACGGCTGCAGTGATTTTGACAAGGAAAACGGCTGTGCGGGTGATGTTCCGGTGAAGTAAAAACGCCCAGGTTCTGGTGAAAGACGGAAACCAAAACTGCCGTATGCTGAGGGCGGCTCCAAGGCACAGCGATATGAAAAGCAGAATCGAGCCGACGCTGGCAACAGTGGACGGGCGAAAGAGATAAGCCGATTCTATCGTTTCATTTGCTTGGTCATCCAGATGATAAGGGAAAATGATTGATTGAATGGGATTATTGAGGAGCATTTGGAATCCAAAAACAAAGAGAATTCCTGCGGCCAGCAGGACCCAGGGCAGGCATTCGCGAATTTCTTTACGCAGCAGAGCAAGGTATTTCATACGGGCATCTCCCAGCTAAAAAGTTTTTGGGCTTGTTTGGGGCCGGTAAACTCGATGAACTGGTCCTCAATGGACATTGGTACGGGTTCGACGGCGGCCTGGTGCCGGCGGGCCCATTCGTAAATCGCCTCTTCGGGGGTTTTGACGACGGTGGCCTCGAGCATCTGCTGATTTTGTTTGGAATGAATCAGACCCGGCAGCGTATCGACGGGGATGTTCGGCTGCGGGAACTCAAAGAGATACTTTCTGATCTGCATGCGGAACTCTTCGAGGGTGCAGTCGGCCCGAAGGACGCCTTTGTCAATGACGGCGATTCGGTCGGCCACTCGCTCCACATCGCTCAGGATGTGGCTGGAAAAAAGAATGGTGCGTCCTTCCTTTTGAATCAGATGGACCATCCCCTCCAGAAACTGCCGGCAGACTGCCGCATCCAGACCGAGTGTCGGGTCATCCATAATCAGCAGTTCGGGATTGGCGGCAAGCGTGAGGGCCAGATTGACCTGGGCCCGCTGGCCGTTGGAGAGTGTCTTGATTTTGCGTTTCGGGGATAATTCAAAATAATCGAGCATTTCCGCAAAAAACCGCCGGTCCCATTGGTCGGGATAAAAGGCCTTCTGAAAGTGTTCGAGCTCCCGGATTGTCATCCAGCGTTCAAGGTGATGGCCTTCGGTGATGTAGCCGATGCGGCTTCGCAGAGACGGCGGCAGATTGTCGGAGGGATGCCCGACTACTTCGGCACGGCCGGCGGTCGGCGCAAGCAGCCCGAGAATCAGTTTAATCGCCGTGGTTTTGCCGGAACCGTTTCGACCGAGCAGCCCGTAAACGCATCCCTTGGGGACACACAGGTTCAGATGGTCCAGTGCAGGGGTCTTGTGATAATATTTGGTTAGTTGAAAAGTCTGCAGGACAAAATCGTTCATCGTTAGGGGCTCCTTTTATTTTGTTCAGACAGAAAACGGCGGACTCGGCCTTCAAAGAATTCGATGAGCTTCTCCGGTGTCAGCCCGAGATTCAGGCCCTGGGCAATAAGCGTATCGATGCGCTGACCGAGCAGATTCAGTTGAGCGAGGTCTTTATCGTCCTGAAGGGTGGGGTCGAGGACAAAGGTTCCTGAGCCGGTTTTGGAGGCAACAAAACCCTGCTGCTCCAGCTCGAGGTAAGCCCGTGCGACGGTGTTGGGGTTGATAACCAGTTCTTCGGCCAGTTTCCGCACGGGCGGCAGTTTATCGCCCGGCCGGAGATGCCCGAGAGCAATCGCCCGGCTGATTTGAGAGGCAATCTGCACATAAAGAGGGTCTTTCGAACCAGGCGAGATTTGAACCCAAAGGGCCATGAAAGAATCCTCTCAAATAATACAAATTGTATTAGTAGTATTAATACAATTTTCGTCTTTTGTCAAATAATTTTTTAAAAAAGAATATGACAATACCCTAACTGTTTGTTATGGAGATAGTTATATTCTCTTTTGAGGACAGCAAATCCATGGGACCGATATCGAAAAGTCGGATGGAAATAGAGCGGAAGACGGGAAAATATAAGCTGCGTCGTCCCGGCGTTGCCGGCTTGACCTGGGAGGACATGGAGCGGCTGGAACGTCTTGTAGAAAAAGGACTTCGAGTATCCGGTCTTTATAAAATCGGCTTTCAAAATCTTTTCGATTTGCGGATTGAGAGGGTCGAAATCGCTTCTGACCGTCTGCCGGAGGCGTTTGATGGGCTGCGGATTCTGTGGCTGTCGGATTTTCATATCGAACCGCTGGAGGGACTGCCGGAGGCCTTAATGAAGGCTGTGGAACCGCTTGATTATGACCTAGCTGTGCTGGGTGGGGACTGTGCTTTTCATTATGACCTGACCGAAAAAGCGGTTGAACAGATGCAGAAGATCGCCGAGCCGCTTCTGAAGCATGTGCCTGTTTACGGGATTTTAGGCAATCATGACCGGTATGAAATGGGCCGCATTATGGAAAATTGGGGGGTTCAGATGCTCGTCAATGAGCATAGTCGGCTGGAGCGAGACGGTCAAGCTCTCTATCTGGCCGGCGTAGATGACTGCCATTATTACAAAGGGGATGATTTAGAGGCCGCTTCATTCGGGATACCGAATGATTGTTTCAAGATTCTGCTCTCACATTCGCCGGAAATTGTGAATAAAACAGATGGATATTTGTTTGATTTGTGTCTTTGCGGACATACACATGGCGGTCAAGTCTGTTTGCCGAACGGTTTCCCGCCCGTGACCTGTTCGTCGGTCAGCAGACGATTTGCAAAGGGCTTCTGGAAAAAAGATGCCATGCTCGGCTATACGTCCAGAGGGATAGGGGTTTCCGGAATAGCGGTTCGGTTTTTTTGTCCGCCTGAAATTACCCTGTTAACTCTGCGAAAGAAATCGACGATAACAACCAATAAGGAGAGGATGAAGAAGACGCAGTACGTCCTGTAATAGCCTTTGTTTTTTACAGGAGAAAACGATGAGTAAGGCCAGGGAAAAGAAGGGGGAAAAATCTGCTGCGGAGAAGCCGGAAAAGCTTGATAAGAAGTTTTACGAGAAGGAACTGGAAAAACTTCAAATTGAACTGGTCAAGCTTCAGGAATGGATTAAGCACAAAGGCCTGAAAGTTGTTGTCATTTTTGAAGGGCGCGATGCCGCCGGCAAGGGAGGGGTCATCAAGCGAATCATACAAAAATTGAATCCGCGCATTTGCCGCGTGGTGGCTTTGGGAACGCCCACGGAGAAAGAGAGGACGCAGTGGTATTTTCAGCGGTATGTCGCCCATCTGCCGTCGGCGGGTGAAATGGTTCTGTTTGACCGCAGCTGGTACAATCGGGCCGGCGTAGAGCGGGTAATGGGATTCTGCACGGAGGAGGAGTACCGCGAATTTCTGCGCTCCTGTCCGGAATTCGAACGCATGCTGATTCGCTCGGGAATTATTCTGATTAAATATTGGTTTTCCGTCAGCGATGAAGAGCAGGAGCGGCGTTTCCAGGCTCGTCTGAAGGACCCGACCAAGCGGTGGAAGCTGAGCCCCATGGATTTGGAGTCTCGGGCCCGCTGGGTGGAATATTCCAAGGCCAAGGATGAGATGTTTGCGCATACGGACATCAAGCAGGCCCCATGGTATGTGGTGGAAGCGGACGATAAACGGCGGGCTCGTCTGAACTGCATTGCCCATCTTCTGAGCATGATTCCGTATAAGGATCTGACGCCGCCCCCGATCAAACTTCCGCCCCGGCAGAAGGACAAAGGGTATGTGCGGCCGCCGATTACGGACCAAAACTTTGTTCCGCAGGTTTATTGAATATCGGCACCGGTTTCTGTCAGATTAGCGGAATTGATTGACCAACGATAAAACGCGCTCGGCAACATCGGGCAGCAATCGCTTCAGCCGGGGGCTGAGCTCCATCGTGCAGGCAATCCTTTCAGGCTGAATTCCTATGATGATTGCTTCTTTCGGCGCCTGTCCAAGCATTTTCGCCATAGCCAGGGTCTGCGGCAAGTCTAAATCGTGAAGCGATAAAGCAGAAGGGGTTGGCGGCCGCAGTTCATCCGGTGTCATCTGCACAATGGTGCCCGGAGGATAATTCCCGTCCAGTGCATCGATCAGAATCACCCGCTCATAACGGCACAATGTGTCAAGCAGGTCAGCACCGGCCGTGCCGCCGTCCAGGATATCCACGGAATCCGGCAGAGGACAATTTCGCAGATGTTCAATGACCCGGATCCCGATTCCTTCATCGCCCAGAAGGATATTGCCGATGCCCAAAATTAACGTTCGGGGTTTTTCCGCCATTCAAAGACAGCATCCTGTCTGAACAACCCTTTGGGCTTTGGTCTGGTCCGGGCGAAGCAGGTGTACAGAGCAGGCCAGACAGGGGTCAAAGGAGTGAATGACCCGCAAAATTTCTACCGGTTGCGAGATGTCCGCCACCGGCGTTCCGATTAATGCCTGTTCAAGAGGACCGGGCTGGTTTTGGTCGTCCCGCGGAGAAGCATTCCAGGACGTCGGGGTAATCACCTGATATCGCAGGATTTTTCCTTTTACTGTGGTGCTTCCGGACGGAATGTATGGACTGATGGTGGATCAGTGGCCTAAGGCGCCGCGCGGGGCCTCGGTCAGACCGATTCCGTTCAGCGGGTTTGGAACGGTCGGAATGACTGGTTTTGAATAAGAGGGTGCCCCTGCGGCAAGTTCGTTCAGCCAGCCCGAGGTGTGGTCGGCACTGTCCATGGCATACGCAATTTTTTGGGCTTCGAGGGCTCGTGCCATCAGACGATCCATGACGGAGATTCCGTTTCGGTAATCTCCGTTTACCCACATCCTTGCCAGCGGACCCAGTTCATAAACCTGCCCGTTGTAACGAGGAGCTTTGGTCCAGGAGTAAGCACCTTCTTTATAACGGTCGGCTTCGGTTTCTCCAACGGAAGGATTCAGACCGCTGGGGCTGCTGAACCAGGAGTATTTGACGTCTTCTGTAATGACAGCGGGGTCCAGCGGTTCAATTGAGGTTCCATCGTATCTGCCTCGATCGAGCAGTTTTGAGGTGCCCGCATCGTTTAAATCAAAAACACCGTAGGCAAGCAGTTTTCCGCATCCGTGTCCGATTTGCGAGTACTGGGGAAATGAGTCTTTCAATGCCTGTACATCAGGAATGAAAACCGTATCAATAAATTGTTTAATTTCATCCAGCAGCGTCCGAAACGCCGTTATTTTCTCTGTTGCAGCCACATCCAGACATCCGCCCGGCATGAAACTGGCCAAATGCGGCAGTTTGCCGCCGAAGAGGGCTCCCATTTGATGAGCCTTTCGGCGGATGGTCAGTGCTTGTACGTAATGGCTGACAAAGGTTTCCGCCGGAACACCGGAAAGCATGTCCGGTGTAGTAAATCTTGGAGCCCACGGGGCCATATCCAGAATGCTCTGGGTATTAATATAATCCAGGGCGGCCAGATGATAAAAATGCAGGATGTGCGACTGAATATAATTGGCGCCCAGCACAAGATTTCTCAGGATGCGTCCGTTGGACGGGGGCGTGCTCCCGAAAGCATTTTCGAGGGACAGACAGCTTGCCATGGCGTGGGAAACCGGACAGACGCCGCAGATTCGCTGAGAAATAATCGGAGCGTCGAATGCATCATGATTGATGAGGATTTTTTCAAACCCTCGGAACATCACTCCGCAGCTCCTGGCATCGACAACCTGCTGCTGGTTGTCGACGGTATCCACCGTCACTTCAATTTTCAAATGTCCCTCAATTCGTGTAATGGGGTCTATTGTGAAGGTTGTCGCCATTGTTTATCTCCTCAGTTCTACTGGGTCTGATTTTCTCCGATGGTTAAGACCCTGTAATAAAGGGGGTCTTTCCGTCCGGAAAATCCGGTTCAACGCAGCCGCAGCACGGAGTTCGAGCTTCGACGCACCAATTGACACCGTTTTGGCCTGGGCCGCCGCTGTTCCATTTCAGAACAGGGCAGTTTGACCAGGTGTTTTTGCCCTTGCAGCCGAGCGCTTCCAGACAGCCGTAATCGCCGAGAATTTCGGCCTGCGGCGGCTCCGTTCCAGGCCAGCGGGAGGGATGAAACAGACATTTTGCATGTACTTTCTGGCTGTTGGAGTCTCCGAATAACTCCGCTGGTCGCCCTTTGCTGTCGAGAGTTACGGTTTGACCGGCCAGCACCTTCAGCAGGGTCAGCACGAACCAGTCCGGATGTGCCGGGCAGCCGGGGATATTGATGAGGGGTTTACTGTATCCCAGCTCAATCAGTTTGTCTGATACCCCTTTGGCCCCTGTTGGATTTGGAATTGCGTGAGGGATGCCGCCGTAGCAGGCACAGGTTCCGAGGGCGATGATTTTGTCGGCTTTTTGGCTGAGGATACTGAATGCCTCCTCCATAGAAAGATGCCCGCCGATGTCGCAGAATTTCACGGGGCAAGCGGCGTCTTCTGCAGGAATCGAGCCTTCCACAACCAGGATATAACCTTGTTTGCAGAGAGCGTTGAAATCAACCAGATTCACTCGCCCGTCTTTGTCAAAGTCAAATTTCAGATTGGGGCCTTCCATTAACCACTGATTTTCAAATGCGGCCAGTTCCGTCAGATTCGGATGCGGCCCCAAGGCACCCTTTATCGCCAGGTCTCCTGCGGCTGCAATAAGGGTGGAATGGTATTCGAGGTTGATTTTATTCAGGAGGATGTCGTCGATCGTTGTTGTTTTTACGCTGTTGAGCAGGGAGACACTGCAGCCGCTGCAGCTTTGTCCCTGAAGCCAGATGACACGAGGGTCACCATTGCCGGCCATGGCTTTTTGGATAAGGTCGAGCGGAAGAACCGAAGTGATGCCTGCTGCACCGGCGATTTTGAGAAAATCGCGTCTGGACAATCGCATATGTCCACCCTTTCCGTAAAGTTTCAACCCCCTATTCAGACACGGGTCACTTAATAAAACCCTTTTATCTTGTATATTCCTCCCAAACAATAAATTTTACTTACAGAAAAGAAGAGAGAATAAAAAATTATTTTGTACTTGCGTATGTGGTTGATAATAATGCAGTTGTGAAGATTTATTTTTTGTGGGAAAAAATAAAAAAAACACATAAGTATAGATTATTCCTATATAGGGAAACGCTATTTTTCACGAGATAAAGGGCAGATTTCGGAATCGTTTGCGGCAAAAACTGTTGATAAATAATTCTTGACGGGATAGGGAACCCCGGCTATATTTTGCAATTGTTGCGGATGTGGCGGAATTGGCAGACGCGCAGGCTTCAGGTGCCTGTGGGCATTGCGCTCGTGGAGGTTCGACTCCTCTCATCCGCATTTTGATTCTCGCCTGAGTATTTTGCGGTACACCAGATATATTTTGACATATCTTGTCCTCTTTTTTTAAGGGTTTTTCTGATAGATTACCGATATTCACATTGGTAGGGGGCAAATATATGTTAAAATAGAGAATATTTTGCGGAGATGAAAAGATGGATCATTGGCTGCTTCTTGCCGCTCAGGTGCATCGTTCAGCAGGTGCGGATGTGAGCGTGGTTCGCCAAACGGTGGATTTCCTCTGGGAACAAATTACAGCGCTGACCTGGTTTCAGTCTGTTCTGGCTATTTCATTTGGAATCGTTTATCTGCTGTACGGATGGCGCATTTTTCGAGTGTTAGTTGTTATCTGTTTCGGGCTCCTGGGTATGTTTTTGGGCATTATGGCGGGGGAACGGTTTGGCAATGTCGTAGTCGGGGGATTAGCCGGAACGGCTGTTTTTGCTTTTTTGGCTGTTCCGCTGATGAAATGGTGTGTCAGTTTCCTGGGAGCTGCGGCGGGAGGAATCATCACCAGCGGGATTTGGTATGCCTGCCGGCTGCCGGAGCAGTATATCTGGGCGGGGGCGATTATCGGGATTGTAGCGGGCGGAATGATTTCTTTTATTCTGCTGAAGGCTTCGGTAATGCTCTTTACGAGTATGGGAGGCAGTCTGATTACAATGGTAGGGGTTTTAGCGCTTCTTCATGAATATGAAATCAATCAGCCGCAGCCCACTCGATATATTGAGGATTTGGTTTACCTGCATCCGTGGTTTCTTCCGACTGTGATTATTGTGCCGACGCTGATTGGAATGTTTATTCAGCACAAATTCATCCAGCATTCTTCGAAATGGGACATCAAGTAATCTGCCGAAAGGCCGCAGGCTGTTTCAAGTCTTCCTGCAGACGGCGGATTTTCTGCACATAAAGATCGGCCTTGAATTTGTGTCGGAGCCCCGCGGCATTCATATAGCGGACCTGACCGAAGACGGGACGCTCTTTCCAGGGGCGATCATGTTTGCCCAAGCACCAGGCAATCCCGGCGTATCCGTTGGGGTCTCGTCCGTCCAGTTCATACTTGTCATTGAGGGCGATGAGTATTCGAAGAGCCTCTTCAGGTCGGCGGGTCCATTCGAGAACCTTCTTGCCCCAGTACATTCGCATATACCCGTGCATTTTCCCGGTCAGAACCATTTCCATTTGGGCGGCGTTCCAGTACGGGTCGGCTGTGGAGGCCGTCTCCATCTGTTCAGGAGTGTAGAGGGCTGGTCGTTTGTCGCGGCTATGGTACCGCAAGGTTCGCTGAGCCCAATGAGGCAGGGCTTCAAATCGGTCATAATTCGGGTTGTAGTAAACGAAGTTATGACTCAATTCCCTCCGGACGATGAGTTCTTCGAGGAAGGGGACGGCGGCTTTCTCGTCAGCTTCTCGGGCGGCCAGAGCGATTTCCAGCGGAGAAATCTGACCGAAGTGCAGATAAGGGCTCAGGTTGGACTGGCCGTCGAGGACGGGATTGTTTCGGGCTTTGTCATAATCGGTCAGTTTGGTCTGGAGGAACTGAATCAGATGCCGACGGGCCTGCTGATAACCGCCTCGGAAGAAAGGAGAAGGCGGAACGGAACTGTCGATGCCCAGCGAGCGGGCCAGTTTAAGAGGATTGTCAATTTGGATGCTTTTTACCTGCAGCGAAAGCGATGACCGATGCGGTCGTGTCTCGTGCAGCGGAATGAGAAATCGTTCCAGCTGACGATGAATTCGGGGACGAAGCGTGCCGGCGGAATAATTTTCCTTTTCGGAGGCCGTTTCCACGGGAACAATCAGGTTGGATGTGATTTCATACAATGGGCAGTCGATTTTTTCCGCGACGGTATGGCGCCATTGACGCTGAATGTGCAGGTATCCTTCGTCTGTAATCACCAAATCCGCTCGGGCGGCAAGGTTGGAAATAACGTACGCGGGTTCGCCGAGTTGGATGGTCAGCTGAATGTCCCGGCGTGCCAGTGATGTCTGAGCTTCCTGAAGACCCTCAAGCATAAAGATATAATGACGCAGGTTGGCATTCGGATAAGCAGGCGTCAGCCCGAAAGCTGCCAAAAGCGGTTTTTGCCGTTCATTGGCACAGCGGACGGCGTATTCGAGGGCATGATTGCACACGGCCCGCTGAGCGCTTTGCATCCAATACAGAACGTATTCCCTGCTCAGGGCCTGGCGGCGGTTCAGGGTTCGAATCCGCTCCGGCTGAATCATGTCATTCCGCGTCGCCTTTTTGCTGGATTTTGCTCCAGGTATCCTTCAGCGTGACGGTTCGGTTGAAGACCAGATGTCCGTCTCGGGTGTCGGGGTCTGTGCAGAAATAGCCGAGCCGTTCGAACTGCCAGCGGTCAAACGGCTGGGTTGTTTTCAAGGACGGCTCGACCTTGCAGCCGGTCAGGATTTTCAGAGAATCCGGATTGATATTGACCGTGAAATCCTGTCCTTCGGGGACATCTTCCGGGTCTTCTTTTGTAAAGAGATGCTCATAGAGCCGCACTTCTGCATCGAAAGCGTGTGCGGCGCTGACCCAGTGGATCGTGGCCTTGACCTTCCGGCCGTCTGGCGCTTCACCTCCTCGGGTGGCCGGGTCATAGGTGCAGCGGAGCTCGACAATATTTCCGGCGCTGTCTTTGATGACCTCCTGACATTTGATTAAGTAGCCGTAGCGGAGACGTACCTCGCGGCCGGGGGCCAGTCGGTAAAACTTCTTCGGCGGGTTTTCCATAAAGTCATCCCGCTCGATGTACAGCACTTTGGAGAAGGGCACCTGACGCGTGCCGGCCGACAAGTCTTCCGGATTGTTAATCGCCTCGAGCAGTTCGGTCTGTCCTTCCGGATAGTTGGTCAGAACAACTTTGAGGGGATTCAGGACAGCCATCACACGCGGCGATGTTTTATTGAGGTCTTCGCGAAGACAATGTTCCAGAAGGGCATAATCAACGGTGCTGTTGAACTTGTTGACCCCGATGACCTTGCAGAAATTGCGGATGGCTTCGGGTGAATAGCCGCGCCGACGCAGACCGCGCAGGGTCGGCATCCGCGGGTCATCCCAGCCGCGGACAAAGTTTTCTTTGACCAGCCGCAGGAGTTTGCGCTTGCTCATCACGGTATAGGTGAGGTTCAGGCGGGCAAACTCAATCTGGCGGGGATGATAAATCCCCAGCTGGTCGAGGAACCAGTCGTACAGCGGGCGGTGATTTTCAAATTCGAGCGTACAGATCGAGTGGGTGATGCCTTCGATAGAGTCCTCCAGGCCGTGGGCCCAGTCATACATCGGGTAGATGCACCATTTGTCGCCGGTTCGATGATGCGTAGCATGAAGAATGCGGTACATCACGGGGTCCCGCATATTCAGATTGGGATGAGCCATGTCGATTTTGGCTTTGAGAGTCCGGGAGCCGTCTGGGAACTCACCATTTTTCATCCGTTCGAAAAGGTCCAGATTTTCTTCGACGGAACGGTCCCGATAAGGGCTGTTTCTGCCCGGCTCGGTGAGAGTGCCGCGATATTGACGGGTTTCCTCCGCAGACAGGTCGCACACATAGGCCTTGCCTTTTTTGATTAACTCGACTGCCCAATCGTACATCTGCTGGAAATAGTCGGAGGCAAAATAGAGCCGGTCTTCCCAATCCCAGCCCAGCCAGCGGACATCTTCAATGATGGCATCCACATATTCCTGGTCTTCTTTGGAGGGATTGGTGTCGTCAAAACGCAGGTTGCACTTGCCGCCGAATTCCTGAGCGATGCCGAAGTTGAGGCAAATGCTTTTGGCATGTCCGATATGAAGATAGCCGTTCGGTTCCGGGGGAAAACGGGTATGGACCCGACCGCCCCAGGTTCCTTTTTCACAGTCCTCCGCAATGATTTGCCGAATGAAGTCCATCCGCTGCGGCTGATTATTGTTATTGTTGGATTCAATTGGGCTCATAGTTTTGCGACTTATTGTATCCTGTTATAATTTTCTGTTTTATCACTTTGTCTAATAGAAGTATAAACTAAACTATCTTTCGGCATTTTCAATAAAAAGTTTCAGAAATTGGGTTCTGCAACAAGTGCTTTCATAGCCGGACAGAGACTTCTTGACTTTGCAGAGGGATTAACCTATCTTGTCGGGTTTTCCGGAACTTATGAGAGGTTTTTATGATTGTAACACGGTTTGCTCCCTCGCCGACGGGGTATCTGCATATCGGCGGAGCCCGCACGGCGCTGTTTAACTGGCTTTTGGCCCGAAAAAGCGGCGGCAAGTTTCTGCTGCGCATCGAGGATACCGACCTGAAGCGCAATACGCCCACCGCGACCCAGCAGGTTTTGGCGGATTTACGCTGGCTGGGGATTGACTGGGATGAGGGGCCGGAAGTCGGGGGGCCCAACGGGCCCTATTTCCAGTCGCAGCGGCTGGAGATTTATCAGCATTACGTCCGAAAGCTGATAGAAGAAAAGAAGGCCTATTACTGTTTTGATACGCCGGAAGAGATTGAACGGCTTCGTCGAGAGGCCGAGGCCAAAAAGCAGGTCTTTTTGTACCCGCGGCCGGCGCGTTTTCCGGAACCGGAAGAGGCCCGAAAAGCACAGGCCCAGGGGCGGCCCGTTACGGTGCGTCTGGCTGTGACGGAGACGGAGCCGATCGTGGTTCGGGATTTGCTCCGAGGGGATGTGGTGTTCAATCCGGCGGAAATCGGGGATTTTGTCATCTTAAAATCAGACGGTTTCCCGACCTATCATCTGGCGGTGGTGGTGGATGATGAGCTCATGGGGGTTACGCATGTCATCCGGGGGCAGGAGCACCTGATGAATACCCCGAATCATCTTTTGCTCCAGCGAGCCCTTGGCTTTCGAACACCGACATACCTGCACATGTCTGTTACCGTCAGCGAAAGCGGGGGCAAACTGTCCAAGCGGGAAAGGCCCGAAGCCCTTCGGAAAGCAATTCAGGAAAAAAAAGAGGTTGATTTGGATGCTTTGGCCAAGGCCGCCGGCCTAAGCCGACAGGAGCTGAATTTGTTTTTGGCAGGGGAGAAAATGCCGGATATGCCGGCGATTGATACGATGGCGGCATTTCTGGGCGTGCACCTGCCGGAAATTAACGTGGTGGATTTCCTCAAGAGCGGCTATCTGCCGGAGACGATGGTGAATTTCCTGGCCCTGCTCGGCTGGAGTCCGGCCGGCAGACAGGAGATTATGGACCGGCAGGAACTGATTGAGGCCTTTGACCTGAGCCGCCTGAACAAGTCCAACAGTCTGTTTGACCGCAAGAAACTGCTGGCCTTCAATACAGAGCATATCAAACGGGTACCGCTCAAGACGCTGGTGCGTCATTTTCGCGTCTTTTTGGAGACGACCGGCTCACCCGTTGCGGCGGCGGATGATGCAATGCTGGAGCATTTGATTCGGATTAATGAAGGCGCTCGGACGCTGGCTCAGATTGAGGAAAAGTGCCGTTTTGCTTTTACGGCGGATGAGGCCGTTGCCTATGACCCGGAAGCGGTGAAAAAGGTGTTGCAGAAAGAAGGGGCGATCGATATCCTGAAGACGATTGCCCAGCGGCTCCGGGAGCTCAAAGAGTTTACGGCGGAATCGCTGGAAGTAATGCTGCGGAATCTGGCGGAAGAAAAACAGGCCGGTCTGGGCAAGGTGGCTCAGCCGCTTCGGGTGGCGATTACGGGAACGATGATTAGCCCGCCGATTTTCGATGCGGTCAATCTTCTGGGGCTGGAGCGGACGGTGAAGCGGATTGAACGAGCGATTCAACTTTTCGGCCATGCGTAAAGAAAGGGGATGCGATGTCGCTGCTGGTGACCGGTTCGGTCGGAATTGATACGGTACGGACGCCGTTCGGATACAACGAAGACTGTATCGGCGGCTCGGCGGTCCATTTTGCAATGGGGGCCGGCATTTTTACAGATGTCAAGTTCCTTGGCGTAGTCGGGGAGGATTTTCCATTTGATTTGCAGGAAATTTTCCAGGGACGCCGGGTGGATTTGACGGGGCTGGAAATCCGCAAGGGCAGCAAGACATTCCGCTGGTGCGGTTCCTATCAGGGGGATATGAATGAGGCCCGTACGGAGTCGGTAGAGCTGAATGTATTAGCCGAAGCACCGCCGCGGATTCCGGAAAGTTATCTGGACTGTGAATATGTCTTTTTGGCAAATACGGCGCCGGCCCTTCAGATGGAGCTGCTCAGCCAGCTGGGCAGTCCGGCTTTTGTGGCCGCGGACACAATGAATCACTGGATTGTCACGGCCAATGATGATTTGAAGGAGCTGCTGGATCGGATTGATATGCTGATTCTCAACGATGGGGAAGCGCGTCTTCTGACGGGGCAGCAGAATCTGATTACAGCGGCCAAGCGAATCCTCGAGATGGGGCCCCGTTTTGTGGTGATTAAGAAGGGTGAACACGGCTCGATGATGTACACACGGGAGGGGGACTGCTTTATCCTGCCGGCTTATCCGACACCGGTGGTCATTGACCCCACCGGTGCGGGAGATTCGTTTGCCGGCGGGATGATGGGCTATCTGGCCCAGTCGGACCGCGTGGACGTCATCTCGCTTCGCAATGCGATTGTGTATGGGACCGTGGTGGCATCATTTACCATCGGGGATTTTTCCATTTATGGGATTCGTTCGGCGACCCGGGAAATGATAGACGAGCGGTTTGATTTTATGCGGAAGGTAACGCAGTTTTAGATTGTCCGACCCCGACAGGATTTTTATGCGCCTTTTTATTGCGGTAGATGTCGATGAGCAGGTTCGCAGGCAGCTGGCTTCTGTGCAGAAGCAGATGCGTCAGGCATTTTCCGGTCCGGGTGTGAAATGGGTCAATCCGGACCTGATTCACCTGACGCTGAAGTTTTTGGGAGAGGTGCCCGATAGAGATGTGCCGCAAGTCTGCCGGCTGACGGAGGAAACCGCCCGGAGGCATTCCCCGTTTGAGATGCGCGTTCAGGGAATCGGAACGTTCGGAAAACCGCCTCGTGTGCTCTGGGTCGGCGTGCTGGAGTCGGAAAAACTGGCGGCTCTTGCAGAAGATATCGAAAAGACCTTTGAAAAGGCCGGCTGGCCGCGGGAGGAAAAGGGCTTCAGTGCCCATTTAACCTTGGCCCGCATCAAAGACCCAAAGGCAGGAGGGGCCGTCGAGCGGGCTGTTCAGATGCAGCCGCCTCGCACGTTTGGGGATGTCTGGGTTGACCAGGTGGTGGTTTATGAAAGTCAGCTGTCGGCGGGAGGGCCGATTTACACACCTGCCGGAAAATATGACTTAAACGGATAAAAACACGCAGAAGAGGATTATGCTATGGCCAAAGAGGTAAAGAAAAAAACGACAGGAAAAAAAGAAACCGCCGCAGCGCCCGAAAAAACATCTGTAAAGTCGGATGCACTGGATCGGGCAATCGCCCAGATTGAAAAGCAGTATGGGACCGGCTCCATTATGAAGATGGAGGACGGGAGCCCTCGCCGGATTGAAGGCATTTCTACCGGGGCTCTTTCGCTGGATTTGGCGCTGGGCGGAGGGGGTATTCCGAGAGGCCGGGTAATTGAGTTTTTCGGACCGGAATCCTCCGGAAAAACCACGCTGGCCCTTCATGCAATTGCCAACGCCCAAAAGGCAGGGGGAGTGGCGGCTTTTATTGATGCAGAGCATGCCCTCGACCTGACGTGGGCCAAAAAGCTGGGCGTGGATATTTCCTCGCTTCTGATCAGCCAGCCGGATACCGGCGAGCAGGCGCTGGATATCGCCGAGATGCTGATTAAGTCGAATGCGGTCGATATTATCGTGATTGATTCCGTGGCGGCCCTGGTGCCGGCGGCGGAACTGCAGGGGGATATGGGGCAAAGCCATGTCGGACTTCAGGCGCGGCTGATGAGCCAGGCCCTGCGGAAATTGACCGGTGCTATCAGCAAGAGCAAGACCTGCCTGATTTTCATCAACCAGATTCGGATGAAGATTGGGGTGATGTTCGGCAACCCGGAAACGACGCCCGGCGGCAATGCTCTGAAATTTTACGCATCGGTGCGCGTGGATATTCGCCGGGTGGAGACGCTCAAGGATGCCAAAGGCGAGGCGATTGGAAACCGGGTACGTGCTCGGGTGGTGAAAAACAAGGTGGCGGCTCCTTTCAAGTCGGCGGAATTCGATATTCTCTTTGACCGGGGCATTTGTGCGATGGGGGATTTGCTGGATTTGGCGGCCGAATGCGGGGTCCTGGCCAAGAGCGGGGCCTGGTATCTGTACGGCGACAAGAAGGTGGGGCAGGGACGCGACAACGCCCGGCTGTATCTGGAGCAGAATCCGGAGTTTGCGGAGGAATTGAAAGAGAAAATCCTGGTTGTACGGGGTTTGGCTGAACCGAAAGAAAAATAAAGCGGGAAGAAACGTGCACAGCAACGAGATTCGCAGGACGTTTATTCAGTTTTTTGAGCAGCGGGGGCATCGGTTTATCCCGAGCTGGCCGGTGGTGCCGGTCGGCGATGATACGCTGCTGTTTACCAATGCCGGAATGAACCAGTTCAAGGATATCTTTCTGGGGTTCCGCAAGCCGGACTGCGGACGGGCGGTTAACAGCCAGAAATGCATCCGGGTCAGCGGCAAGCACAACGACCTGGAGGAAGTAGGGCTGGATACCTATCACCATACGTTCTTCGAGATGCTCGGCAACTGGTCGTTCGATGATTATTTCAAGGCTGAAGCCATTGAGTGGGCCTGGGAACTGCTGACGAAAGGATACGGCATCGACCCTGCTCGACTCTGGGCGACGGTCTTTGCAGGCGACCGGGAGGACGGTTCCGAGCCGGATGAGGAGGCGGCGGTCCTGTGGACGAAGGTAACCCCTCTTCCAAAAGAGCGGATTTTATTCTGCGGACGCAAGGACAATTTCTGGGAGATGGGCTCCAGCGGACCCTGCGGGCCGTGCAGCGAAATTCACATTGATTTGGGGCCGGACCGGTGTGATATGCAGGGAGTGCCGGGCCATCAATGCCGGGTCAACGGCGGCTGCTCCCGCTTTATCGAGCTGTGGAATCTGGTGTTTATTCAGTTTCACCGCAGGCCGGATGGAAAACTGGAGCGTCTGAGTGCAAATTATGTGGATACCGGTGCCGGTCTGGAGCGCATCACGGCTGTGCTGCAGAATAAGCGGAGCAATTATGATACGGATTTGTTCCTGCCGCTGATTCAGGCGACGCAGGACCTGTGCAAAATCCGATATACGTCTCAGCTGGGCAAGAAAACGGACAACGCGTTCCGCGTAATTGCCGACCATATCCGGACTTTGACGTTTGCGATTGCAGACGGTGTGACGCCGAGCAACGAAGGCCGGGGTTATGTGATTCGTCGGATTCTGCGGCGGGCGGCGCGGTTTGGACGGACCCTCGACCTGCACGAGCCGTTTTTGTATAAGCTGGTGGGTGTCCTGGCAGAGTCGATGGGCGGGCATTTCCCGGAATTGAGACAGCGGCGGGAGTTTGTCAGCCGGGTGATTGAGGCGGAGGAAAGCTCGTTCGGTCGGACGCTGGACCGCGGTCTGGAGCTCTTTGCCGCAGCGGCGGAGAAGGCCTCCAAGTCAAAAGAGCGGACAATTTCCGGTGAGGATGCCTTCCGACTGTATGACACCTACGGTTTCCCGCTGGATTTGACGGAGCTGATGGCTCGAGAACAGGGGCTGAAAGTCGATACGCAGGGCTTTGAGCAGCTGATGGAACAGCAGCGATCGATGGCGCGAGCGGCCCAGAAAGGCGGGGCGCTGACGGCATTGCTCAGCGGTGTGCAGCTGCCTGCAACGGAGGATTCGCTCAAATACCAGACCGAGCAGTGTACGGCACAAATTGCCGGCTGGATTGATGAAGAAGGGTTTCACCGCGAAGGGATAATCCCATCCGGGAAGGAAGACATTGCGTTGATTCTGGACCGAACCTGCTTTTATGCGGAGTCCGGCGGTCAGGTGGGGGATTGCGGACAAATCGAGTCGCCGGATGGAGTCTTTGCGGTCAAGACGACGGAAAAAGCGTCTGATTGCGTCCTTCATCGCGGGAAGGTTGCCTCCGGTTCTCTGCGAGTCGGCCAGACCGTCAAGGCAATCGTGGATACCGGACGCAGACAGTCCAGAAAGAATCATACGGCTACGCACCTGCTGCAATGGGCGCTGCGGCAGGTCCTCGGCGATTCCGTGCATCAGCAGGGCTCCCTCGTCTGCCCGGACTATTTCCGGTTTGATTTTACCTGGCCGAAGGCACTGACAAAGGAAGAAATCCGAAAGATTGAAGACCTTGTTCAGCAGAAAATCGAGGAGGACCATCCGGTTTATACGGCGGTTCTGCCGATTGAGGAAGCCAAAAAATTAGGGGCGATGGCTCTCTTTGGGGAAAAATACGGACAGCAGGTGCGGGTCATCGCCATCGGCGCCCGCTCAAACGACACACTTTCCGAGGCCTTCAGCAAGGAATTTTGCGGAGGCACCCACGTGGAGCGAACAGGGCTCATCGGCGGCTTTGCGGTTCTCAAAGAGGAGAGCATTTCCGCAGGGGTGCGAAGAATTACGGGCCTGACGGGCCGTGCACTGATGGAGCATCTGCGGCGTCGTAGCCAAATCGTGGATGAACTGGTGGAAACACTGAGAACGCCGGCTGAACAAATTTCGGCGCGAGTGAAGAAGGTGCTGGAGGACAACAAGTATCTGCAAAAACAGCTCAAAAGCGGGGTGGTTCGCGGCGGAAATGACCCGCTTGCGGAGGCCGGGGCTTTGCTCGAAAAGGCCCGGCGCATCGGACAGACGGCCGTTGTGGTGGGAGAGGTTGCATCCGCACCGGCGGAACAATTGCGAACGGCAATTGACAGCATTAAGAAAAAAGCCGGCTCGGCGGCTATCGTTCTGGCGGTCAAGGAAGAGGACAGCAAAGTGCTGCTCTTGGCAGGGGTAACCGATGATTTGATTCAGAAAGGAATCAGGGCGGGCGATATTGTCAAAGAGATTGCTCCGATTGTCGGCGGCGGGGGCGGCGGAAGACCCCAGATGGCTCAGGCCGGCGGCAAAGACCCGTCAAAAATCAAGGAAGCCCTTGAGAAAGCCCGAGAACTGATTGAAAAACATCTGTAGGTTTTGGCGGGGGATGTTGCCATTTCTGCTGTTGAAGAGTATCGTTTGCTTCGGACTCAAGCGGATCAGATTTCGGCGCGGCTGCTCGAAATTCACGGCCGGGAGATTGTTTGCCGGGCGGGGTGTACAGACTGCTGCCAGAATCTGACGGTCTGGCCGGTGGAGTTTTATACTGTTTTGGAGGATCTGCGTGCCGCCGGTTATTCCCATCTGGTTTTTGACGAATCGGCATCTTGCGGTTTTCTAAAGGACGGACTGTGTCAGATTTATCCGTTTCGCCCCCTGATTTGCCGAACACACGGACTGCCGATTGCCTTCGAAACTGAAACGGCGGAAAAACCGGAAATCGCCGTATCATTTTGTCCGAAAAATTTTCAGAATTGGGAGCAGAAAGGACTTACCTTCGGCCCGGACAATACCCTTCAAATTGACCGGCTCAATGAGCAGCTCAGCCAAATTCACCTTCGTTTTCTTGAAGAGTCCGGGGACAAATCTTTGACCGTCAATTCACGAATTGAATTGAAAAGACTGGCGCAACTGCTCTGAACGTCAGGCAGAGCGGGCCTCTGTCGAATATCTGCGAATTATCGTCTGCAGTGTCTCTGGGGTAATCCCTCTGAAATCTTCAAAAACGGCCTGGGCATCAAAGGCCTCTCGGAGTTCATTCGGGTCGCCTCCGGCTGTGATGACAATGTAGGGCATCCCCGCCGCACGGGCCGCCTTAAAACCCGACGAGGAATCTTCGAAAAGGATGCACCGCTTCGGCGGCAGGCCCAGTCCCTCGGCGGTCTTATAAAGGATTTCCGGGTCCGGTTTGCCGTGCTGAACGTGGTCCCGGTAGAAAACGGCCCGGAAAAAGGGTCTGATATTCAGCCCGTCGAGGACAAAATCCACGTTGTCCTTCGGCGAGTTGGAGGCGGTTCCGCACGGAATGCCGGCAGACCGAAGGTTCTCGAGGAGCTGCATCAGACCGGCCGTCGGTTTCATCACAGGCCTGTAGATTTGTCGATAAAGCGATTCCTTTTCGTGTTCAATCTTGCGGATAAAGGCCTCACTTGCCTGCGGTCCGAAAAGGTTGGGAACGATTTTATCGTTGCTGCGGGCGTGGACTTTCTGGTGATACAGCTCCATATCCATCGGGATGTTATACCGTTTGCACAGTTCGAACCACGCCTGCCGATGATAAGCGGTGTTCGGCGTGATGGTCCCGTCTAAATCAAAGATAACGCCCCACTCTGGGGCGGATTGCCGATTCTGCATGTTTTTTCTCCGGTATTACCAAGCAAAAGACCGAAACGTACCGTCTTTCGTTCGAAATTGCAAGGATTGAGTCGTTTTTAGACAAGGGGGATGTCGTAATGAGAAGAGAAGATTTCCCGTTGGATGGGACCGTGAAAAAAACGGCCGTCCTCCCGGATAAAAGCGGCGATTTGGTCAATTTGCTCTTCAACAAAACGGCTTTCGTTGGATACGACGGCAATCCCAATCAGAGCGATTCGTTTGCTGTCTTGTGCAGCCACTTCAGAAACGGAGGCATTGAAGCGGCTGCGGAGACGTTCAATGATGCTTTTGACAATCCGGCGTTTGTCCTTCAGGGACCCGAGCCCGTGCAGATGAATCGGAATGGTCATTGTGCCGACAATCATATTTACCCTCTGGTTCTTTGGGTTTTTTATTTGCAAACAAGCATTGAGAAATACTATTTTGAAGAACTGATTATACGGTTTTTTGAAGGACCGGCTATTTTTTAAGGGCTGTTTTTGTGAATCACAACAGGAAAATATGGGTCAGTACGGTTTTTGCCTGTTTGCTTCTGGCTGCGTCGGGGGTTGTTTACCATTCTACCGCTGTGCGTTTAGATGCTCTGGCAAAAAATCCGCTGCTTCCTGCGATGCCTCTTTCATCTTTTCCTGTTCGGATTGGGCCTTGGGAGGGGGAGGACCAGCCGCTTAGCGAAACGACGCTGCAGATAGCCGGTAATGATGACTATGTGAATCGAGTATATCGGATACCAGGCACAGAGGAGTATGCGGCTTTTTATGTGTCTTATACCAGCCAGCCCCGCACGATGCTCGGTCACAGACCGGACCTTTGCTATGTGGGAGCCGGCTGGAATCTTGAGCAGACAGAAACTCGTCAAATTCAGACATCGGATGGACAGGTTATCCCTGTTCTTCTTCATACTTTTCGAAAACCGCTGCCGGATTTGACGCGTTTAATTGTCCTGAATTATTATTTAATTAACGGTCAGGCGACAAATGACCATCGTATTTTTTCCGGGCTTCGCTGGCGTCTTCCTTCCTTTTCACGCGGGCAGGTTCGTTATGTGGCTCAAATTCAGGTTGCCTCCACTTCTTTAACGTCGGTCCTTTCTTTTACAACTCTGGCGGCTCCCCTCATCGCGTCGTATATGCCGACGGCTCAGGAAGAGGTATTAAAGAATTAAAATGGTTTTGCTTTTCGCCGGGGGTTTGTACGGCAGGACGGTGATCGTTACAGATACGGTTTCCTGTCTGATTTCATTGGCGGCGGAGAAGGATATTGTATATGTGCCTGCCTGCCCATAGGAGGGTTTCCATTCGAAGGTATTCCCGTCAAAGACGGCACCGGAGGGTAGAGAGGATACAGTAATCGGGACCGGCTGACCTGCCAGGTTGACCGCCTGAACGGGAAGCGTGAGGGTCTGGAGTTCATAAACGGTCTGGTCTGCCAGCGGCGTGAAAATCGGGGTCGGTTCCTTCACGGTAATAGATACCGTTCTTTGACTACTCATCACTCCGTCGTTTGCTGTAAAGGTAACGGCCCATTCACCGATTTGTTCCTCTGTGGGTGTCCATCGGAACGTGTTGCCCTCAAAGGAGGCCCCGGAAGGCAGATTGGAGGGTGCAACCGTATAGGGGTTGCCGTCCAGTTCAAGAACAGCCACGGTGAAGGCAATAGTTTGCTGCGGCTCGGCTGTGATGGGGTTTCGCGGGAGAATGATTGGGGCTCGCGTATTTCGATACGAAAACGTCTGATAGGTCGGGGGCAGGGAGCCGTCCAGCGGTTCGATTGTCAAAGAGAGAGAAAGAGTGTCAAAGTAAAAACCGTCCGTATCGATTCCAATGCCCCAATTCCTGCCTCTGCCAAGCAAATCGAGCAGTTCGAGCATGGCAGAGGAGAAAGAGAGAGGAGTTTGCCGGGGAGGAACAGTCAGGGAGAATGGTCTTGGATAAACGCTGTAAACCCACGAATCCGGGGAATCAATCTGTTGAAAAGAAAGGGTTAGAGTTTGTCTGCTTGTTTGGATGTCTCGGGTGTTGAAGGACTTAAGAAGAGTTCCGTGCGGTGCAAAGGGATCGGAAGGCCGGAGCCATTGGAGGGGTTTTCCGGCAGACGGACCGCTGTAAATCCTTACATCTCGAATCAGACCGTCCATTGTGTCCGTGCCCAGCCGTCCGCCGATACAGATAGGCATTGGATTGGTTCCGACGGTCAAATTCGCCTGTCGTTGAGCGACGAATTCCCCATTGAGCCATAAAGCCATTTGAGAGCCGTCGAACGTGCCCAGCAGATGATACCACTGATTGAGAGAAATCTTACGAGTGCTGTCGAAGACGGCCGCATATTGACCGCCGGGTGTACCGTCTGAGAGAACAAAACGAGGTGTCAGACCATCCGGTCCCAAATCCAGAGCCGCCAGTTCCCAGGGGGCCGAGCGGGTTTCAAGGGGTTTGATAAACAGTTTGGCGTATCGGCGGGGCGAACGGATTTTGAACCAGAGCGAAACGGCCAAAGGAGAACGGCTGCACAGATTGTCAGGATCTTCAATTTGAAGGTATTGATTGTCTGAAAAAGAAATGCCTTCGTTCTCTGTCCATACGGGATTGTTGATGAAAATCGCCGGGCTCCCGCCTCCAACGGAGTTATTCGCCTGTGTGCCGGCGTATTCATTCATTCGCCAGGCGGCGGAGAGGGCGGGAGCATTTTGAAAACAGTCAATGGTTGTTTGAAGGCTGTCAGTCAGGAGGGAAAATCCGGAGGAAGGATTGTCCAGCAGTCGGATTGACAGAACGGGATTCAGACAATTGTCGGCAGGGCAAATATTCGTTAGAGTTAGTACGGCGTTTGTAACAGCAAAGCCGGGTTTGATTGTGAAATTGTTTGCAGAAAAGCCCCAAATACAACCGTCATAAGGCGGGCAGACGTAGGCTGCCGCCAGTCCGATAAGATTCAGACCGAGCAACAGAGAACTCATCACTCTCATTCACTCAACTCCAGATACAGATACGGCATTTTGGCGGTTTAATGATTTTTCTTTTATAGCAATCCGGCGGTACTCAGCAGGGCCTGATACCAGTCCTGCAGTTCAACTTCCTGTACGGTTATAGTTACGGTTTGCGAAGGCAGACCGTCGGCATTAAAGAGAATGTTGTATTCTCCGGCCTGCTTGTACCAGGGCCTCCACATAAAGGTTTGAGTTTTTTGATCAAAAGAGGCGCCTTCGGGGAGGTTGGAGGCCCGATAGGGAATCGGCTTTCCGGTTTGGTCAGCGGCCTGGACCTGAAAGGCAAGCCGACGGTTTTCTTTTACGTGATAGGTCTGGTAGAGGTTGCGAATCTCATCAGCTGCGAGTGCGCGGTTGTAGGTACGGACCTCGTCGATCAGCCCGAGGAATCCGACAATCCGCAGGGACGGGTCGCCGTAGTTGCCGATATCGAAGGTGGAGCGGAGCTGGCTGAGCCCGGAGTAGGTGCCGGCAGCCTTCTGTTCGCCGTCGATGTAGATGGTGTATTGTCCGCTGTTCCACACCAGGGCCAGGTGAACCATCTGACCGTAGGGCAGGTCGGCAATGTTCTGCTGGATTAGACTGGCGTTTCCCATGCTGACGGCCAGTTTTCCGTTGACAGTCAGAAGGGCGATGCGGTTGGAGCCGTTGTACGTATGGCCGAGCAGATAGCGGGCGCCGGTTTCGGACGAAGGGGCAGTCCAAAGAGCAATCGTGCCGGCCTGGGGAGAAATGGTATTCGAAGAAATCTGCAGGGCCTGTGTACGGGTTGTAAAGAGCAGATAATCCTCATCGGCCCAAGAGCGTCCCCACTGAGGACTTCCAATGAGCACAGCGTTATAGCCGCTGCCGGCGGCATCGGCGGTTGTGGCTTGTCCGTAGTCATCCAGCCGCCAGAGGCCGGTGAGTCCGGCATTGCGCTGGGCACTGTAAATTAAACCGAGCTGGCTGTCTGTTAAGACCTCTGGAAAGATGCGGACATCGTCGATTGTGCCGGAAAAGGCCTGTGTTGTCCGATCATCAGGATTTCCGGTATTCCCGATATCCGCAAATGTATTCAGTCCGGTCAATCCGCTGAATGTGCCTGAAGCGGCCAATACATTGTTGACGAAGACAGAGTATCTTGAGTTGTCGAGAATCAAGGAAACACAGTACCAAACCCCGGTCTGTATCGACTGAATATTGGTCCGTAAACTGCTGTTGTCTCCCAATCCAAGGCACAATTGACCATTTCGGATGTACAGCTGTATCCTGCTGCTTCCTCCATCCAATGTATGTCCGAGCAGATAGCGGATTCCGCTGACAGTGTCGGCTTTGAACCACATCAGAAACGTCATAGCGGACAGGTTCCATCTGGAAGTCGATACGGCGGTGTAATCATCCTGGCCGTCGAAGAGCTGGGGGTCCAATTTGGCCAAGACCGCCTTTTTGGACAATTCCGTCAGCGATATCTGATTCTCTTGGCGGATGAAGTTGGCATAGATGGTCTTATTGCTGTTCATCGTAACGGTAAGAGGATTGGCAGTGCCCGAAACGTCTCCATACCAGTTTGCAAACACGTATCCTGAATCAGCTACAGCAGTCAGAGTGACTGTTTCTCCGACTGTGTAGGATGTTTTGTTCGGGGACTTGGTGACAATTCCGTTTACGGCGGAAACGCTCAGGATATAGGTTGCTGCGGGAATCTGTGTGAAGTTTGCGGTAATGCTTTTGCTGCTGTTCATGGTGATTGTCACGGGATTGGCGGTTCCGGAAATGCTGCTGGACCATCCTGAAAAACTATAGCCGGAAGCGGGAGTTGCCGTTAAGGTTACCGTTTCACCGGCAATATAGGATGTTTTATTTGGAGATTTTGAGACGGTGCCGTTTGTGCTGGTGATCGTCAGGGTATAGGTTTGAGGATTTGCAGGGGCAGCGGAGACATACTCATACGCCCCCATTGAAGGTGTTGCCGCCCAGGGATTGCCGGCCAAATCCCGGCTGAAATCAAAATCGGGGAAATCCTGACGAATGCTGGTTCCCGTAACTGTGATTGTGGGGTCATCGAGGATGCTGTCGAGATTGCGTCCTGCGCCGATAGCAGGGCTGTTGTCTGCTAAGGAGTAGTCCCCGGCATCGATATCTTTGAAAATGCGTGAGTACTGGGTCTTAATATCGGGGTTGGTACGAGGCAGATACCATTCGCCTTCTAAGCCGGGGTTAGGAATGGTATGCATGTTGCTGATAGGGATCCATCCGTTGTGAGAACGGCCCAGTACGTTGAAATCCCATTCGTAGGAGCCGCCGATGAGGTTATTGTACAGATAGTTATTGGTATGACCGCCGGCTTGTCCGCTGACGGTGGGGATACTATTGATGTAATCGAGGTCTATCGTGACAGTATCCGTTGTTTTTCTCAGGACTCGATACCATCCGTTCGGATAGACCGGTGCCGAGAAATTGCAAAGGATTTGCGTTCCTTCGCCGGTGGTTTTGATTGAGGAACTGGAGAATTTACCGGCCTGACGGATGCAGACTTTGCCGCCGTCATTTTCGACCGTTGCATCGGTGAATTTGCAGATAGCCCCGAGAAAGTCCAGGACCGTGTGCCGGGGTTCGTCGCCTCGAATAATTGTATTGTGCAGAAAGGTTAAGTGCCCGCGCGTGGCATAGGAGGAGTTGGTGCTGTCAGGCCAGGTGGAGATAAAGTTGCGGCTGAGATGCTTGGCATCGAAGACGTTGGCGAAGCAGGTTACGTCAGAGATGTTCTGAATCGCCAGGTTGGCGGCATTGTAGAAGATGTTGCGGGCGATGAGCACCTTTTTGCAGGCCAAATAACAGGACACACCGTTGGCGTGAACACCGGCGACTCCGTAAATCCGGTTGTCGAGGATTTGTCCGTATTCGACGGTGTAAAAAGAAATGCAGGTTCCGGCGCTGTCGGAAACCGTGCAGCCCTTTACAATGCCTCGAAGTCCGTCATTGAGAAAGACGCCGCGGTCTCCGGCCCGATTGACGATGCAGTTTTCAACGAGACCGTCGACGGTTTTCTGCAGATAGATGCCGGTTCCGCCGCAGTCCTCCACCGTGCAGTTGCGCACGATAGGTGCTGTGTTTGTCCCGCCCGGATAAAAATGAATGCCTTCTCCGGCGTATCGGAGAATCGTAAAGCCGTCAATGGTAATATAGTCCTTGTTCGAGGCGTAAAATCCTTTGGTTTTTGCAGGAATGGAAATCTTGTCAGCCAAATTGGCGACGTTCAAGGGCCAGTAATAAAAAGTGTGGTATCCTTCGGCGTCCGGCTCAGGGGTGAAATAGAACTCACCGGGTTCGTTGAGGAGATGAGGATGTCGATTAATGTTATAGGCATCGGTGTTCCGAAGGGCCCGGGAAAATTCGCCGTCGATGGAAATTGCATTTTCACCGCCGCCGGTTATCAGGTAGCTGGAGGTGAAATTCCCGTCCGTTCGAAACCAAATCTGCAGATAAGCCCCGTTCCAATAGTTGGCCAAATCCGAAGCGGACAGATTGGATATATAATCGTACCAAACGGAAGCGGGATTGAGCTTCGAGAGGACCGTATCGTCTCGGAGCTGAGTGGTCAACCCGACGGATTCACTGGGAACGAGTTGAAAGAGGGATGTGTCCAGCCCGTATCCGACATTCTGATCGGGCCAGCGTGCCAGCCGAGCATGGGTTCCATCTTCAAAGAGGACCCATTTGGTTTTGGAACTGGGCATTTTGGCGGCCGGGATTCTGGCCTTGTAGATTTTGTCTGCAAATTTATTGGGAATGCCGGCAACCATCAGTCCGGGCTCATCCGCGGAGCAGCATGTCCATCCGGTTACAGGTTCTGCCCCGTCGAGAACAGGGGTTTCTCCCGGGTAAGCAGCGATCGTGATACGGGCGTTTTCGGTTCCCTGAACGGTAATTGTCACACTTTCTGTATAGACGCCGCCGCGAACGTAAAGGGTATCCCCTGGGGCCAGCATTGACTGACCTTTGGAAATAGTTCGCCATGGGTTTGTCAGGGAGCCGTTGCCGGCTGTATCACTCCCGGTCGTGGAAACGTAATAGGTTGCGGAATATGCTGCCGTGAACGGAAGCAGCAGAGAAGCCGATATCCAAAGCAAATTTCGATTCAGAAAACGTGAAGATTTTTTATGACGAATTGTTGTCATTGGTTATCCCCTGATTCTGAAACTGTCATCAGCCATTCGGCTTTCTTTTCTTCACTTAAAGTTTAGAAAATCTTTTGCCGTTTGGTTAGAACAGGTCCAAAGCCGTTTGCTTCCGATAAAAACGGGCAGATAGTATGTTTTGTATGAAATGTTCTATGTCAGCAGAAAATGATAACTGATTTTCCGAGAAGCAAATTCGAAGTTGCCGATGATAGTTTCAGAAACAGAAAAAAACTGTACAATTTCTATGATAGAAGCATTTTTTTATTTATTATAACAAGAAAGAATACGCATTTTATCGGTCTTTCTTCCTAATTTCAATGAATATTTTGAAATGGTGTGAATTTAATTGAACAGACATAAATTGTGGAGAAAGCCTCTATACAGATTCTCTTTGTCTTTTTAATTTTTGCCTTTTTTTCGGAAGTGTTTTTTAATTCTCCGTTCATCCTTATGGTGTTGTTTTGCCGATAAAATAAGTACTGAAATTGTTAAATCCGATTTTTCATTCATCAGTTTATATTTTTAACCCATTAGGAGGTCGGTTTCTTTATGTTCACCGACGGAGACGGAGTCTGAAAATTCTTTGTAGTATGAAGTTTTGTCAATGAAACAAGATTTTTTAATTCAACTTTATCAATATCAGCGTTTTCGCCCTTTTATACGCTGGTTTGTGAAAAAAACGGAGGGCGGGGAAATGTACTCTATAACCCTTCGTGAACTCTTTAAGCGTTATCACCAAATTGAAGTTGGACTCTACAGTTATGGGTGTTTCTCTCCCGGTCGAATTGCTCCGATGACCCGAATCGGAAGGTACTGTTCTTTTGCAGCGGGGGTTTGCATTTTCAACGGAAATCACCCTCTTGAGCATCTTTCGCTTCATCCTTTCTTCTATAACCCGGCATTTGGATATGTTTCGGAGGAGAAGATTTCACGGGGCTCTTTGGAAATCGGCAGCGATGTTTGGGTTGGGCGAAATGCCATTATTACCCCCTCCGTACGACGAATAGGAAATGGGGCTGTGATAGGGGCCGGGGCGGTTGTTACTCATGATATTCCTGATTTTGCCGTAGCAGCAGGAAATCCTGCCCGTGTGATTAAATATCGGTTTTCTCTATCTGTTATAGAGGGAATTCTTCGAGAGCCCTGGTGGCAGAAAGACATCGATGAGTTAAAAGGGAATCTGGACCAGTTTACTCGTCCTTATGTGGATGTTATAGGCCTTTCAGAGGGGAAGGTCTAATTCAATTTTATGGATTCTGCAATTCGCACGATGCCGGAAGGATTCGGCGGTGTTGCTTTTCAGGATGTTACGAATATTCATCCGACGGCTTTGGTGCTTTTGGTGCTGCTTGGGGGGGCGATGCTGTTTTCACCTCGCCGTTGGGCTGGGCTGCCGATGATGGTAATGGCCTGTTTTGTGCCCCTGACCCAGAAAATTACGCTTCTGAATCTTGATTTTAATATCTTGCGGATCATGGTTTTAATTGGTGCAGTGCGTGTAGTTTTGCGCAAGGAATACCTGCCTTTTTTCTGGAATACTTTGGATACTTGGATGGTGGGTTGGACAATCAGTTTTATTGCGATTTATACCCTTCAGCAGCAGACGGTCGGAGCTCTTATCAATCGGCTGGGGTTCGGGTTTGATTCGGTTGGGATGTATTTTCTTTTTCGGTGTTTCATCCGAACCTGGGATGACGCCGACTGTTTTATTCGAGGTCTGGCTGTTCTTGTCGTTCCGGTTTCTCTCTTTTTTTTCTATGAGAATCAGACCGGGAGAAATTTATTTTCCATTTTTGGCGGTGTTCCGTCTATTACAATGATGCGCTACGGCAAGCTTCGCTGTCAGGGGGCTTTTGCTCATCCGATTATGGCCGGCTGTTTTTGGGGGTCTCTGATGCCGCTGTTTGCCGCATTGTGGTGGAAGTCTTCCAGATGGAGGCTGTGGGCCCTCTTCGCCCTTGCTGCGTCGCTGCTGATTGTATTCTGTTCGGCCTCCAGCACGCCAGTTCTGGCAGTTTTGTGCGGTCTTGTCGGCGGACTGATGTTTTTTCTGCGGTATCAAATGCGCTGGGTTCGCTGGGGGTTGCTGCTTCTTCTTGTCGGGCTTCATTTGCTGATGAAAGGGCCGGTGTGGCATCTGATTTCTCGCATCAGCGCTGTAGGCGGCTCTACGGGGTATTTTCGTTATAAATTGATCGACGAAGCCATTCGGAATTTCCCTGAATGGGCTTTGCTGGGGACCCCCTCAACGGCTCATTGGTTTTATGGAGCACAGGATTTGTGCAATTATTATGTTTATCAGGGGGTCATGGGCGGGGCACTGACGCTGGGACTTTTTATCGGCATTCTTACCGTTGCCTTCCGGCAAGTCGGACGTCTGTGGAGGCGATGGAGCGGACAGCCGTATCGGCTGGCGCTGTCCTGGTCTCTCGGGGTCAGTGTATTTGTGCATTGTGCAAATTTTATCGGTTTGGCCTACGTCGGTACAATTACGGTTCTCTGGTACTGGATCCTGGCTGTGATCAGCAGCTTGTCTGGAACAGCGTCTCGAGAGAATCAAGGAGTGGCAGGTTCCGTACCTTCGCAGGGATTTCAGATGAGAAGGGAAAAGCGAACGCGATGAAACTGTCTGAACGGATTATTCGTTTTTGGACATCCGACAGTCTGAAAGCCCGGTGTGCCCGCGGAAGTTTCAGTTTGATGGTTGGGGCAGTTGTGGCCAAAGCAGTGGCTTTCGCGAGCAAGGTGGTTCTGGCCAAACTGCTTTCCAATGAAGAACGCGGGGTGATGATTGTTATTTTTCCGCTGGTAACTTTTTTTGAGACACTCACGGAGATTGGAGTCAAACAATCGGTTATTCAGCACAAGGACGGAGCCAGCGAATCGTATCTGAATATGGCCTGGTGGATTCAGGCGGTCCGAGGGGTTCTGTTGTATGCCCTGGCGTTTTTTTTGAGTCCGCTGCTGTGCCGCATCTGGATTTACGGACATTCGGATTACGGACGATATTACACGCCCGCCGAACTGCTGTGGATGGTTCGTATTTCTTTTTTGACGATTCTTTTGAACGGATTTGTCAGTCCGCGAAGCGAGGTGCTGCTGAAGGAATTTCGTTTTGCCAAGTCTGTTATGCTGGTCCAAGGCAGTATGATATTAAGCAGCGTGTTGACGATTTGGCTGTCTTTTCTTTACCGCAATGTGTGGGCGTTTGTTGTAGGAACCATCAGCAATTTCTTCTTTTTGTGCCTGCTGTCGTATGTGATGTGTCCCTTCCGGCCCACGTTTCGGTACGATGGATCCAGTTTTCGTTCCTTGATGCGGTTTTCGAAAGGAATGGCCGGAATGCCGATTCTAACGTATCTGACTTTCAATCTGGATGTACTGGTCGGCAGTCTTCTGGTCAGTCCGGCTTTGATTGGAATGTATGGCTTTGCGCTGATTCTGGCCCGCACTCCTCGGGAATTTCTGACCCGCGTGTTTGGGCCGCTTCTGATGCCGGCTTTTGCGGAGAAACAGGACAATTTTTCGGCTTTGCAGAAAGGAATTCTCTGGATAACCCGCTGGACGGGTTTGGTAATTTTTCCTTTGACGATGTATATGATTCTCTGCCGGCGAGCCCTTCTGGCGATTCTTTACAAGCCCGAATTTGAAACGGTTGCCGGAGTTTTTTCGTTGCTGTGTGTGACCTATGCCCTTCTTCTTTTGGCCTTTCCGCTTGGAAAACTTTTCTTCGGCCGAGGGAAACCGGAAATTCACCGCCGTTATGTTGTCCTGCGTATTATCCTTTTGGGATTGTTTATCTGGCCGGCTGCAAAGCGGTTCAGTCTGGACGGCATCGGCTGGCTTTTGCTGGTGTCGAATATTCTTGCTTTAATTTATCAGGTTTATTGTGTGAAAAAGGAGATTGGTCTTTCAATGACTGCGTATTGGAAGTCCTGGCTGCCGGGATTGGCGGCGGCCGGAGTGTACGGCTGTTTGACTCTGCCTCTGCTTGTGTTTTGGCCGGAGCGGCTATGGGTGCATTTTTGGGGAGGCGGGGCGGTGCTGGCTGTTGTCCTTTGTCTGATTTTGGGCTGGGGGGCATGGGAACTTGTTTCGGCTCGAATGTCCTCGACGAGAACAGATGACTCCTCCATCGGATAAGACAGTTTGGGTCGGTCTCTTGGGCGCTTCCTTTGATACGGGGAATTATGGGGTAAGCGCTTTGGCCGAAGGGACTATTCGGGGATTCCTGGAGAAATGGCCGAATGCCAATTTTATCTTGCTGGCATCCGGCAGAAGTGTCCGGAAAGAGGTCCGAACCATCGGAACACGAACCCTTGAAATTGTCAATCTGCCGGTACGGTTCTGCCGGCAGATTTTCTTGAAGAATCATTTTGTGGTTCTATTGCTGGAAGGGATATTTTGGCGTTTTTTAAAAATGAGGCGATATCGTGCTTGGGCGGAACGAAGGAATCCTTATTTGGAGCAAATCGCACGTCTGGATTTGGTTGCGGATATTACCGGAGGGGACAGCTTCAGTGACATATACGGCTGGAAGCGTTTCCTTCAAGGGGCATTGACGAAGTGGCTCTGGCTTGTCTGCGGAAAACCTTTGTATTTTCTTCCGCAGACCTATGGTCCTTTTCAGCGAAAATGGGTTTTATGGACCGCGCGAGGTCTCCTTAAAAAAGCTTCGGTGATTTGCTCCCGTGACCGGCAGGGGGAAGAGTTTCTTCGGCGTCTGTTTGCCGGTCGTACGGAGATACAGAAAAAAATTCGTGTTATTCCGGATGTTGGATTTCTTCTGGAACCGCATCCGGTCGAGGATTCGCTGTCGGAGACAATTCGCCGGTGGAAAGACCAAGGCAGGCCGGCGGCGGGTCTGAACATCAGCGGTCTTCTGTATCATGGAGGATATACCGGCCGGAACATGTTTGGACTCTGTGAGGATTATCCGACCCTGGTCTGCGAGATTGCCGCACTCCTTGTTAAGCAGGGGTGTCTGGTTCTTTTTATTCCTCATGTTTTTCCGCCTTCCAAGGTCTATCAGGCAGAAGACGATTTGGATGCCTGCCGGCAGATTTGCCGGCGAGTAAAACAAGAAACAAACGACAGCAGTCTTTCTGTTGCTGAAGGACCTTATTCTCCGAATCAGATGAAATATATGATCGGCCAGTGCGATTTTTTTGTCGGTTCTCGGATGCACAGCTGTATTGCAGCTCTTTCTCAGACAGTTCCTTCCGTCGGATTGGCATATAGTGATAAATTTCTGGGAGTTTTTGAGTCTGCCGGCCAAGGGGAGTGTGTAATCGATGTCCGGAAAACAAGAAAAGAGGATGTATTATATCGTGTAGAGGCGTTTTACCGGAGTCGCTCTTCTATTCGAGCTCAACTTCAGAAAACAATCCCTTCTCTATTGGAGGCTGTACGGGAGGGATTTCGCGGGTTGCCCGGATTCAGGGGATAATCTGTTTTTTATAGGACATTTGGTTTTGTTCGTGCGGAAGGCGGTTTTGTTTCAGTAGAGAAATAGGGGCCAACGACCTTTTCCTTGACTTTGATTCATTCAAAAAGGTATAATGCTCCTCGATAGTACAATAAGAGACCTTTAAAATTCGAGGGGTAGAAAACAATGAAAAACCAAACGTCAATTTCACGGAGAGGGTGTGTATTTTCACCGTATGGAGGTTTCCTCTGTTTCCTTTGCTTTCTTGTTTTGCTCGGAGGGGCTCTGTCTGCTGAAACGATTATTGACAATCGTGATGCGGCTACGGCGAAGGTGGGGACCTGGTCGGTGTCGGGAGCCACGGGCTATTGGGGGGTGGATTCGGTTTATGCGAGAAGTCCGAATCTGTCGTTCAGCTGGCTGTTTACGCCGTCAGAGAGCGGACGGTATGAGGTGTCGATGTGGTGGACGGAATATTCCTCCCGCAGTGCGGCTGCTCCGGTGACGATTGAGACGGCGGACGGAACGATTTCTCTGACGGTGAATCAGCTGACGAACGGCGGGATGTGGAATGTTCTGGGGCAGTATCGTTTTGAGGCCGGCCTTACCTACCGGGTGACCATTCGCACGCTGACGGACAATTCGAGCATTTGTGCGGATGCTGTACGGTTTGTGAAGTTGCCGCCTCCTCCGATAGAGGCGGATTTTGAGGCCTCGATTCGTTCAGGGGATTTGCCGCTTGCTGTGTCGTTTACGGATTTATCTGTGAGTACCGGAACGATTGAGAGCTGGGCGTGGGATTTTGACAACGACGGGCTGATTGACTCAACGGAGCAGAACCCGGTTTACACGTATTCGGCTGCGGGGGTTTATACTGTGTCGCTGACGGTATCCGGTTCGGCGGGGACAGATACGGAGGTGAAAGAAAATTATATTGAGGTGGCGGACCCGAATGCTCCGTATGAGGTGATCATCGACAATGGAGGACCGGGAACTTCCAAGACAGGGACTTGGGCGGTTTCTTCCGGAATACCGCCGTGGGGGGTTGATTCTTTATGGGCCCGGAATGTGGCCAGCTACACGTGGCGGTTTACTCCGGAAAAGAGCGGTGTCTTTAAGGTTTATATGTGGTGGACGGAATATTCGTCCCGAGGAACCGCTCTTCCGGTGTCTATTCAGCACTTTTTCGGGACCAGCCAAACGACGGTAAATCAGCAAATCAATGGGGGACAGTGGAATCTCCTTGGTACATTTTATATGCAGGCAGGCGGTTCCTATGCGGTAACACTGAATGCGAGCGGGGGAACGCCGACGGCTTGTGCCGATGCCGTGCGTTTTGTCAAGGTTCCGGTGGAGAATCTGCCTCCGCATGCCACGTTTGAATCTGCTTCACCCAATCCGGCTCGAATTGGCGAGTCGATTGTGCTGCGGGCTTCTGCTGTTGATGCAGATGGGACTATTGTCGCCTATGAATGGACGTCTGATTTAGATGGTTTCATCGGGAGCACTCAGGAATTGACAGTCAACGGGCTTTCGGTCGGCGTTCACACGATTTCCTTGCGGGCTCAGGATGATGACGGAGAATGGTCAACTCCGGCGACACGAAAGGTGATTGTGCTGAATTCTGCGGAAATTGAGCCGGTGTTTGCGTATTTTGCGTATGGGTCTGAACGGGTGAATTACCAGTGGGAGGATATGCTGGTTAATATCGGGGCGACCAAGGTCGATGATTTATGGGTTTATACGAATCCTGCGCAAAACAAAAGTTATGTTATCCGGACGGTGAATACTTTGGAGGGGGCGAAAGAGGCCCTCAAGACGCCGGATTCTCATGTGATGCTTTACGGCCATGCCAATTACGGGTTAGGCCCGATTTTCCCGACTTCAGAGGAACAAAGCAAGCAGGTGATTGAAAATGTTTATTATGTGGATGACGATCGGATTCTGAACTATTCCACAGATACTGTAGCGTTGAGCATTTCAGGAATGATTACCAGTCAGGCCTATCCGAACTGGTATCCTCAGTTTAAGGATGGAACCAGTGCCGTCATGCCGTATGATTTTGGGGATCCTCGCGGCAATCCTCCTTACAATTATTATCTGACGTATCGAATACCCGGAGACCCAACCTATTACCGCATTCAAAGTCCGCGCAATCCGGCGCTGGTCCGATTTCCCGATTCGGGGTATCCGGCGTGGTATTCGCCGACGGGTGCTGTACCCAATCCTTCGATTGTTTCGCACCGACAGTATTTTATTCGAAATCCCAAGCCGTGGGACCCGCCGTTTGAAAAGACAGCCGGGTGGGGCGGCTCAGTAAAAGTGTCGGGTTATTATGGCGTGAATTATTTGTGGGTTCCGGCCGGCACCGGAAGTGAAAAGGCCACGTGGAAATTTTCCGTGCCGTTCAACGGTCCTTATAAAGTAGCGGCTCGATGGGCGGCCTCGTCCGGTCGAACTGCCGCGGCTCCTTATACGATTACACATAAGAACGGCAGTACAACGGTTGCCGTCAGTCAAAAGGTCAACGGCGGAATTTGGAATACGCTGGGGACTTTTGAGTTTGAGTCAGGCCAGGACTGGTATGAAAGCCGCAATGATATGCCTTCGCTGCTGAGTTTAAATCAGGATAACATCGGGGGCAACAGTACAAAGAAGGCGGCTTTTGCCGCTTCGCTGTCGGGGAATGCGTATTTGACCCAGAAGTTTAATGAGCGCCGCAGAGACCGGGTTCGGCTGGAGTGGGATATTTATATGGATTCCATTCTGGATGACAGCACACGGGACCGCGGCGGAATGATGTTGGTCGGAGCAGATACCGGCAGCGGTCCCAATCGAGGCACCGGACCTTTTGTTTATATGGCCTTCTGGTGTGAGGACGGCGGCGGTACTCCCGGAGACGGCAAGACAATGACCTTAGTGGCCCGTGAGCCCGGCAATTCCTTTGATGTTACTTCACAATGGCGTCCGCTGGCGTCAGGTCTTGAATTCGACCGCTGGTATAAAATTGCTGTGGATTGTGATGTAGCCGGTGCGACTTATGATGTCTATGTGGATGGTGTTTTGGTCCAGTCGGCTGTTCGGGCAATGAATGTTCTCTATGAGATGACCCATATCAGTTTTGCTCAGTGGAATGACGGTGCCGGGGCTTTCTATGTGGATAATGTTTACGGGGATGCACCGGCTCTGATTGTTGACAGTGATTTTGAACAGGTTGCTTCAACAACAGACCTGCTGGCTCTGAAAGTTGTTGAATATCCGGTTGTTTTGACCAATGCTACGTCCAGCGGGGATGTGATTGCGGATGCTGTTCTTGTGGCGGATCCGCAAAATCCGCCGATCGTTCTTCAGGCAGACTTTTACGCAGCGACCCGCACGGGAACCGCTCCGTTTGATGTGACCTTTACAAATCAGAGTACCGGCGATGCTCAGACGAAGCTCTGGGATTTCGGGGACGGCTCCGGTACGGTGAAAACAACCAGTTCGAGTATTACTCATACCTATACGACCAATGGTGTTTATACGGTGAAGTTGACGGTGAGCGGCTCTGCAGGCAGCAGCACAATCACCAAGACCGGGTATATTACAGTGGGAGGAACTACGCCGCGGCAGGTGGAATTCAGCGCGACCTCTCGGGAGGGGACTCGGCCGGTTACGGTATCTTTCCGCAACCGAACCTCCGGCAGCATCAGTTCCGTCTTGTGGGATTTTGGAGACGGTACGACAAGTACGTCCAGCAATCCAACGCATACGTATTTCGAGCCGGGCAATTACTCTGTGACCCTGACCGTTCGGTTTACCAATGGGGAAATCAAATCGCTGACGAAAAACAACTTTGTACGGGCGATTGTCTATGAGAAAATCATCGACAATGTTAATTACCCCAATTATCATTACGGATCTAAAACGATAGTTTCCCGCGGTCCGATGGAAATCGATCCGGCTGAGCTGAAATATAAACGGCTCTTTATTCTGAGCTGCAATTCAGGGTATTACTACCTACAGACTCTCGGAAGAGGGATTGTTTTCTATTCTCTGGATGATACAGAAGTGAATCCGGGAACGGGCTTTTCAATCTACCTGAGGGCCTATATGCAGGGCCAGAGCAATGAGCAGATTCTTGCGGCTCTGATGGCCAAGCAGGCGGCGTTTGATTTCTATGATTTCAGCAAGCGGCCAGATGAACAGTAATCAGATTATTCTATGAGAAGAATTTCTTCGGCCGGTTCATACGAATTGTTCGTATGAACCGGCTTTCTGAGCTTGTTTTCACCAGTCTGTTTTCCATTTCATGCGTTTTGAACGTGTTGACCAAATCTGCCGATGGCGGCTGTGCAGCGGGTGCGGTGCCTGTGTATCTGTTTGTCCGGAAAGAAATCTTTCGATGGCGGATATTCCGGCGGAGGGACTGCGTCCGATTCTGAAGGATGTTCACTGCCGCCGCTGCGGACGATGTGTGCAGGTTTGTCCCGGCGTCGGCCTGGAACACAACCGAGAAAACGCCTTGCTTTATTCACCGGAGTGGGGTCCTGTTCTGGAAGTGTGGGAAGGATATGCGGCGGATCCGGAGATTCGTTATTGGGGGTCTTCAGGCGGAGCAGCGTCTGCATTTGCGTTGTATTGTGTCGAACAAGCTTCCGCCGGGGGAGTTGTACAGACGGGAGTCGATGGAACAGTTCCTATTCGGAACCGGACCTGCTACAGCCGTACGCGAGAAGACATCTTAAAGTGTTCGGGTTCGCGATATTCTCCGGCCAGTCCGTGTGAGTTTTTTGAGCGTATCTTGGAATTTTCCGAACCGAGTGTTTTTGTGGGGAAACCCTGTGATGTGGCTGCGCTGCGGAAATATGAAAGGATTGTTCCGGAAATCAGCAAAAAGATTTTTGCGGCCGTCAGTATTTTTTGTGCAGGAACACCCAGCACGGAGGGAACATTGGCTGTTTTGAGGGAGATGGGGATTTCAGCGGAGAAACTCTCTTCGTTTCGGTATCGAGGAGGCGGCTGGCCGGGAAAGGCGACGGCGATTGAAAAAGAAACCGGACAGAAGAAAGAATTGACATATGAGCAGTGCTGGGGCGGGATTCTCAGCCGATATGTGGAATTTCGCTGCCGCTTATGTCCGGATTCGACCGGGGAATTTGCCGATCTGTCTTTTGGGGATCCCTGGTATCAGCCGCCGAAACCAAATGAACCGGGCCGTTCTCTGGTGATTGTACGGACAGAGCAGGGACGGACTCTGCTCCGTCAAGCCGTTCAAAAAGGATATCTGATTCTGCAGCCGGTTTCTGAAACGGTGATTGCCCGCTCGCAGCCCTCTTTGCTGAATAAACGCCGTCATCTTTGGGGTCGACTGGCTGTTCTTCGTATGACGGGCATTCCCTGTCCGACGTATCGCGGATTTGGTCTGTACAGGAGTTGGCGAAAATTATCTTTTGCCGAAAAATTAAAATCCTTAGGTGGCACTATTCGTCGAATTTGGAACCGCAAACTGTATTATCCGCTTCCTTCTGACATTTTTCGAGAAAAGTCCTGTTAATATGGCAGAACCCCATCCTTCCAAGCCGATGCTTTCTATTATTCTTGTGAACTGGAATACACGAGAGATTCTGCGGAATTGTCTTCAATCCATTTATACCTATACTGCTGGTCTGCCGTTTGAGGTGTTTGTGGTGGATAACGGTTCTTCAGACGGCTCTGAGCAGATGGTTCGGGAGAATTATCCTCAGGTCATCCTGATTGCAAATTCCGACAATAAGGGATTTGCGGCCGCCAATAATCAGGCGCTGGCTCTGGCGAAGGGGGATTATGTCCTTCTTCTGAATAGTGATACGTATCTAATTGATAACAGTCTGCTGAAAGCGGTTAAGTTTGCTGAGCAACATCCGGAAGCGGGAATGATCGGCTGTCGGGTGCTGAATGCAGACGGCACGCTGCAGCCGACCTGCTTCCAGTATCCATCTTTGCTTAACCTTTTTCTTCAGGCCTTCTATTTGCCGAAGCTTTTTCCGAAGAGCCGTTTCTTCGGGCGGGAACGAATGACCTGGTGGAAGCGGGATGATGTTCGAGAGGTTGAGGTGATTACGGGCTGTTTTCTGCTGGTTCGGGCGGAAGTTATTCGTCAAATAGGTTTTCTGGATGAGTCCTTTTTTATGTATGGTGAGGAAACAGACTGGTGTTACCGGGCCCGTCAGGCCGGCTGGAAACTGCTGTTTACTCCGGAGGCCCGGATTGTGCATTTGGGGGGAGCCAGCAGCCGGCAAAACCGTCCGGAAATGATGCTTCAGCTTCGCGGCAGCATTCTCTTTTTTATGAAAAAGCACCGTTCGAAGGCTGAATATTGTCTTTCCTGTCTTCTGGTTGGTTTGTTTTTTGCTTTGCGGGCACCCTATTGGTTTCTTCGGGGGCTTCTGGTACAATCAGAGCGGAAACAATCCATAATGACCGCTGAGACATACTGGAAAGGAGCTTTTCGGGCATTGTTGGGCGCAGACGGTTTGCGGAAGAAGGCAAAACCTAAAGGAGAGAGAGTATGAAAGGAATCTTCGGGCGAATTTGGGCTGCTGTGCCAACCTTTTATCATCTGGTTCGCAACCCGGATGCACAGACATACTATCCCCACGAGAAGCGAAAAAGCCGCGGACGAATTATATGGGAAAATCTTGTTTGGCTGCTTCGACACGGCGAAATCAATCATTTTTATTATCTGTACGGCTTTGACAGGGCGGATTTCAACCGGCCGGAGGATTATTTTCCCGAGCAGGCATTCTGCCGAATTCGTGATCGGGCAAACGGCTGCTGCCGTATCGGCAATCATCGGGCTCGCTATATCTGCATGCTTCAGGATAAGTTTCTTTTCGGACAGTATGTTTCTTCATTGGGTTTTCCGACTCCGCCCATTTATGCTCTTTGTGATGAGGATGGAATCTACTGGCTGGCTGAACGTCGGACGGAATCCTGGGAACAGCTGCCTTCCCATGCTCCGCTGGACGGTTTTTTGAAAGACGCTCTGGGGCGATGCGGGAGAGCGGTTTACCCTCTGCGGCTGGAGGAGGGACGCGTTTTTCTGAATGAGCGGGAGATTCTGCCGTCGGACCTGCAGAAGATGATCGAGGGGAAATATATCCTTCAGAAACGGGTCGTGCAGCATCCGGAGTTAAGTCGAATGTATCCGCATTCCATCAACACTCTTCGTCTGATCACACTGCGGAAAGGCAACCAGATTATTCCGGCCTCCGGAACGTTTCGAATCGGGGCAGGCGGAAACCGTTTTGACAACTGGGCGGGCGGCGGCATCGGTGTCGGACTGGATATTCAAAGCGGCCGGCTGAACGAGGAGGGAACGTTTCGGCTCGGATTTGGCGGCCGAGTGAAGGCCCATCCGGAGACAAATGTTGTATTTCGAACTTTCGAAATCCCTTATTACAAGCAAGCTCTGGATTTGGTGTGCCGACTGCACCGGTTCTTTTACGGGGTTCATTCAATCGGATGGGACATTGCCATTACGGAGCAGGGTCCATTGGTCATTGAGGGCAATAACAGCTGGGATATTGCCTTTCAGCAGTTTCATGACAGCAAGATTAAGCGGGTTTTTTTGGACAGTCTCAAGAAAGAATGAGTCTCTTGCTCGAACACCTTTGCCGAATTATCAATTCTCTTCGTCTGGTTTTTGGAAGCCCCGAAGAGTTGACGTATTACCCTGAATCTGAGCGAAAGTCGCGACTGCGCATTTATCTGGAACAGACTGCCTGGATGCTCCGGCATCAGGAAATCAGTCATTTTTATTATTTTTACGGATGCGACCGCTTGAACGGCCCCAGTCCGTTTCATTACGGGAGCAAGAAGAAATTTATTCGCTATCGGGATGCCGTCAACGCACGGGCTCAGATCGGAACGCATCGAATCAATTACAACTGTCTGCTTCAGGATAAGTTTCTTTTCGGGCAGTATGTGGGGAGTCTCGGATTTCCCACACCTCGTGTGTTAGGTCTGGCTGGTTCAGGGGGGGTTTGCCTTCTCAATCCGATCAGACAGCTCTCCTGGGAGGATTTTCTTCAAACGCAGGAGGGAACTTTTTTTGTGAAAGATGTTTTGGGAGAACGGGCTCAAGGTGTTTTTCAAATAACGGTCCAGTCGGGAACATTGTTTCTCGGACAGGAGGCTGTCTTGCTCGAAACGCTGAAGCCGCGGCTGAGTCCGCTGAATATTCTGCAGGAATCTGTTTGTCAGCATCCTTTGATGTCTGAAATAAATCCTGCTTCTGTTAATACCCTTCGGCTGGTTACAGTTCGCTCAGGCAAGGAGACAATTCCTCTGGCGGCTATGGTGCGTCTGGGAGCCGGCAAGTCCTTTTGCGATAATTTGGCGGAAGGAGGACTTGCCGTAGGAGTTGACTTGGCAGATGGAAGAATGATGAAGTGGGGATTTTTTAAACCCGGTTTCGGCAAGAAGACAGAGCGTCATCCTCAGACCGGCTTTATTTTTGAAAAAACCCGAATCCCCTTTTTTAAAGAGGCCGTCGATGCAGCCTGCCGTCTTCATCGATTTTTTTACGGAACCCATTCGATTGGATGGGACATAGCGATTACAGAAGGAGGACCGACTTTTCTGGAAGGCAATAACAGTTAGGAAATCCCGACCCTGCAGATTTTTTATCCGAATCTGATAACTCGGTATTATCAAACGCTTCGAAAATGAAATAATCTGAAAATCAAGGAGTATCGCTTATGGAAATCGGCATAATCCGAGAACGCGGAGGCGGAGGATGTGATCGTCGGGTGATTCTAATGCCGGCCGAAGTGGCGGTGCTGACCCAATCCGGTCATCGCGTATTTGTGGAGACCGGGGCCGGCAGCGGCATTCATATTTCGGATGAAATGTATCGGCAGGCCGGAGCTGTAATCGTCGCTCATCCGCGGGATGCTATTTGTCGGGATATGATTGTCAAACTGAAGGCCCTGACGGCGGAGGAAGCGTCGATGATGAAACCGGGCGGGCTGGCTTTGGAAATGATTCATCAGGAACAGAGCCCTCAGAATGCAATGGCTATTGCGAAAGCGGGCGGCATCGGCATTGCGATGGAGGCCATCTGCAATGAGTACGGTGAACGGTATGTGGACTGCACGGATATGACCGGAGAGCAGGCGATGATTTTTGCTTTTCATCTTTTTGAGAAAGTCCCGTGGGATTGTACCGTTCTGGTGATGGGATACGGCCGGGTTTCAACCGGAGCGATTACAATCGCTTCCAAACTCGGGGCCAAAGTGAAAATTCTGAGGAAATGTCAGTACTCAGCTATCGAACATTTTCTCCGGAATGTGGATATTTTGGTGAACGGGATTTCCTGGCCGAAGGAAAAAAGAGATAAAAAAGAACATGTGGTGACCCGCTCTATGCTTGGGTTGATGAATCGTCCGGCGATGATAGTGGATTTGGCGGTGGATTATCCCAGTCCGATTGAGACGTGCCGGCCGACGGATATGAAAGAACCGACTTATGAGGTGGATGGGGTGGTTCATATGTGTATCTACGGATATCCGGCTCTGGTTCCCTACAGCAGTTCCGAGCGATACAGCCGGCAGCTGCTGCCGATTATTCTTGAGATTGCTGAAAAGGGGCTAGAGGGGGCCGGACTTCATATTCGGCGGGCGATTGTGGACTGGCGGGATCGTGTCTGAATAAGGAATAAACCTATGCAGTTTTTAAAAGGTCTGAAAAAAGATATTCGTTTAACCTGGCGTGGTCTCTATACACGGATTCTCAAACGTCATTTTGGTCCTTTTGCAAAGAGGCGGCGATGGCTTCAGGAAACACAGTACTATGATGCAGAGCGGCTTCGTCAGGTTCAGCTGGAACTGCTGCAGTATTTGGTTCGTCATGCGTATGAGACGGTACCGTTTTACCGACGGTATATGCAGGAACATGGCTTTCGGCCGGAGGATATTCAGACCCTGGAGGACATTCGGCGGTTCCCGATTCTCACCAAGGCGGATTTGAAACGGGAAGGAGAAGGATTTGTTTCTACTCGTTTTCATCCGCGGCGGATGCGGACAGTCCATACGGGCGGAACAACAGGGGCTACGCTGCCGATTCGACGGGATTTGCGTTCGATTCAGAATGAACACGCGTTTCTTCGCAGGCAGTTTGACTGGGCCTCCGTTCGGATGGGGGACCGTGTGGCATATTTGACGTGGCGGCGAGTGGCGGCTCCCAATGAGCATGAGCGGCTTTATGCATATGATGCGGCCTGGAAAGAACTGCATTTGTCGACGATCCATTTGTCCGAGGCGATGATTGAGCCCTATGCAGAGACGATGCGCCGGTATCGGATTCAGGCGCTGAATGCATATCCTTCTGCAGCGTTTTTTTTGGCCAAAGGGCTGCTGGAACGCGGCCGGACTCTGCCGCTGAAAGCCGTGCTGACTACATCGGAGACGCTGTCACCGGCGCAGAGGGAGGTGATTGAAAAAGCGTTTGCGTGCAGGGTGTATGATTATTACGGAAGCGCGGAGCGGGTCTGTGCGATTCAGACGTGTGAGCACGGCAGTTATCATATTATTCCGGAGTACGGGCTGACGGAGCTGCTGGAGGCACCCGGGCCGAATGAAGGGTGCCGCCGCATTATTGCGACCGGCTTTTGGAACCTGGCGATGCCGCTGATTCGGTACGATATCGGTGATTTGGTTAAGCCCCGCGAAGGGGTGTGCAAATGCGGACGCGCCTTTCCGATGGTCGAGCGGATTATAGGACGGGAAGGCACCTATATTCAAACACCTTCCGGCCGCGTGCTGGGGGCAATGGCAATTGAATATATTTTGGCCAGAGTTTTGTATTCGATGTACAATCTTCCGATTTTGGAAGGTCAGATTGTTCAGGAAAGCGACAATCATCTTGTCTTGGAATATGTAGCGATGAATACTTTTACGGAAGAACACGAACAACAGCTTCGCTCCCTGCTTCGGGAGGAGATACCCAGCGAGATGGAGGTGTCTGTCCGCCGGGTGGACCGGATGAGACAATCAGTCAGCGGAAAGCATTTGTCCTTTGTCAGCACAGAACATCATTAAAATGACAATCGAAGGTCAGAACATCCTTTGTTTCGCACCGTCGGATTGGTGGGGGATGAATCCGAGCTGCACCACCCATATTATGAAGCGGCTGGCGGGTGCAAATCGAGTCCTTTACGTCAATCCGTTCAGTTCCGACCTCCTCGGGGTCAGCAGAGGCAAACGCAGGGGATTTTCACAGCGGCTGATTCGAAAAGCCAAGAGCTTATCTCGATGGCTGCGCAAACCTCAGGAGGGGTTGTCTGTATTCAGCCCGTTTTTTATTCCGATTCAGGGAAAAGGGCCAGTGGATAGTCTGAATAACCGGCTGCTCCTGTGGCAGATTCAAGCGGCCTGCCGGCTGAGCGGTCTTCGGAATCCCATCTTGTGGCTGGAGAATCTTCGGGCAGCGGATTTGCTGCCGTTTTTTCCGAATTCTCTGAAAATCTATCATGTTTCCGACTTGTTTTCTCATGACGGATATGTTGCCAATCGGTCGATTCAGCAGCAGCGGGAGGAAAAGATTACACAGAAGGCGGATTTGATTATTTGTGTGTCGAGGGAATTGTATGAGTTGAAGAAAAATCAAAAATCCCGGGTTTTTTATCTGCCTCACGGGGTGGATTTTGAACTGTTTCATACGGCGGCGGAACAGCGGAAAATCTGGGAGCCCCTGCAGGCGATCCCTCGGCCGATTGCCGGCTATTTCGGAACCCTGACGGATTCCAATGATATTGCGCTCTGGGAGTATTGTGCACAGCAGATGCCGGATGTTTCGTTTGTTCTGGCTGGGCGGGTTACAGCCGGAGATTATTCGAAGCTGGCTTCGATGCGGAATGTGCATTTGACCGGTTTTCTTCCTTATGAGACGATTCCTTCTTTGTGTGCGGGTTTTGATGTATGCATGCTGAATTGGAAGCAAAGCCCGTGGATTTATGCCTGCAATCCGCTGAAGGCCTTTGAATATATGGCAGCCGGCAAACCGATTGTTTCCGTGCCGATTCGGGAACTTGAGCAGTATCGGGATGTTGTGAGCATTGCTCGAAATCCCCAAGAGTATGTCCATTTTCTTCGATGGGAACTTCAGTCGGATACACCTGTTCGAAAAGAACGTCGGATTGAAATTGCCCGCAGTCATGATTGGAATGTTCATTTGAACCGTCTGTCAGAGATTCTTCAATGCGTTCTGGATGAGCGGCGGAATGAGTGAAACGGTGAAATTGGCGTTTACCGGAGATGTGATGTGCGGGGATTCCTTCTCCTTGCTTGGGAGAGGGGCTGCTTCGATGATTGACCGTTATGGAGCTGATTTTGTTCCGGAGGTAACGGTCCGTCTTCTCCGTTCCCATGACTTGGTGCTTGGAAATATTGAATGTGTGCTTTCGGATGTCGGCCGCAGGGAGTACAGCTTACGGCGGCTTCATATGCGAGGGAGGCCTCAAACGGCCTTTTTTCTGGCTCAGTGGGGTTTTACGGTCGGAAATGTCGCGAACAATCATATTCTTGAACAAGGACTTTCCGCAGCAGCAGATACGGCAGGGCAAATGAAGAAAGCCGGTCTGGAGGTTATCGGCTGCGGGCCTTCGGGAGATTTTCGAAAAGGCGGTACTCGATTGACGCGAATGGTGCTGAAAGGGCAGGTTTTTTATCTTGCGGGCATTTGCCTTCGGCAGGAACGGTATGCTTTTGAGGGAGATGGGGTCCTTGATGATGTTCTGGATAAAATCAGACAGGTGCGGCGAGAAGAGCCGTCGGCCGTTGTGATACTGTCTGTTCATTGGGGGGATGAACTGATTGAATATCCTTCTGTGCAGCAGCGGCAGCTGGCGGATAGATTTGAAAAAGCCGGGGTTCATCTTGTTGTAGGTCATCATCCGCATGTTGTTCAGGGAATTGATGCAAGAAAAGATTCCCTGATTGCCTACAGTCTGGGGAATTTTATTTTTGACAGTTATTCAGAGAAAACCTCTTGGTCTGTTCTTTTCTCGGTGGAAGCGAAAGACGGCCGGATTTGCTCTTGGAAGGCAATTCCGATTGTGCGGGGAGAGGATTTCCGGCCTTTTCCGGCCCCGGATGAAAAGAGGACCTTTTATGAGCAGGAGATAGCCCGACGTAATCGGCTTGCCTGTGAAGCAATCGAAAATCCGATCCGCTACGATAGGGAGTACAGACGGCAGGTTTCCGTTCTTTGTCAGGAAAGTCGGCGGAATCTGCGGCATAATTTATTCAGGCGTTTTTTCAGGTTTTCCCCTGTTTTTTGGCCTCAGATTTTGCTCAGACCGATTCAACGACGATTGGGAGTGTGGTAATGGTCAAGCCGCTGAAAATCTGTGCCGCTGCCTCTGCGGGGGGGCATTTGGTCCAGCTGCTTCGGCTGTCGGACTGCTGGAGCGGATTTGAAACGGTTTATGTTTCCACATCCGAAATTGTCCGCAGCAAGCTGGCTTCGCTGGGAACAGTGTATATTCTGGAGGAGTGCAATCGAAAGCATCCGATTCGTCTTTTTCGGGTCCTGTTCCATGCTTTTCAGATTGTGCGCAGGGAGCATCCGGACGTTGTTGTCAGCACGGGGGCCGCGCCGGCTCTTTTTGTCTGTCTATGGGGGAAGGTGTTTGGCGCAAGGATTATTTGGATAGACAGCATGGCCAATGTTCAGCGGCTTTCGCTGAGCGGCCGTCTGATCCGGCCGTGGGCGGATTTATTCCTGACTCAGTGGGAATCCCTGAAGAATAAGCAAAAACGGATTGAGTATGCAGGTTCGGTACTATGATTTTTCTGACGATCGGAACGCTTGACCCCTTTGACCGTCTGGTTCGGATGGTTGACGAACTGGCGGGGGCAGGAAGTATGCCTGCGGAGGTATTGGCCCAAATCGGCATCAGTACCTATCAGCCGAAGCATATTCGATGGGTTTCTGTCCTTGAAAAGAATGAATTTGACCGGATTTTTGACGAATCGGAATTTGTAATCAGCCATGCCGGAATGGGAAGCATTCTGACAGCTGTGTCGAGGCGAAAGCCGATGATTGTTGTGCCCAGACTGAAACAGTATGGCGAGCATGTGAATGATCATCAGCTGGATACAGCACGGAGGTTTGAGGAAATGGGGGTTGTTTTGACGGCCAACACTTCTTCCGAACTGAAGGAAAAGGTCCGGTCAATCGCCTCCTTCCGGCCCCGTTGGCCGGAGTCAACCCGTACGAATCTTGTGAGCCGAATTCGATGTTATCTGGAAACCATACAAAAGGAAAAAGAAGGTTCTTTGTGAAATGGCTGACGGCGGTTTTGGGGTTGACGGCAGCCGTTTCGCTGGCAGTCAATGTGGTCTGTTTGCGAATGCTTATTCGTCAGTATGTCCTGCTTCGTCTGGACCGTTCGAGGACCTTCTGCAAACTTGAGCCGGAAATCAGAGAGGACAGGCCTTCTATTCTTTTTCTTGGGGATTCTCGGATTGCTCAGTGGAAACCGCTGCCTGTTTTTGACGGGATGGACGTATTGAATCTCGGCTGCAGCGGGGCAACCAGTGCCGATTTGCTTCAGCAAGTTTTCCGGATGCGGTATCCCTCCCAGACTCGTTTGGCGGTAATCGGGGTCGGTATTAATGATATGACGGTGATTGGAATTTGCCCGGAGAAAAAAGAGGAGGTCATGGCTCAGTGCAGGAAAAATTTCAAGGAAATGATTCGCTGTCTTCAGGAAAGACAGATTGCGGTTCTTCTCCTGCCAATCCTTCCTCCTGGTAAAGTTGGATGGTTTCGGGGATTCCTTTGGTCGAAAGAGGCGGATATCGCCATCCGCCGGATGAATGAAGAAATGGCTCATCTGGCGGAAAGCGGAGTGTCGGCTGTATTGAATTGTTCCGAGTTAATGGATGAAAACGGCCGACTGAAGGCCTGTTATGCGAAAGATATGCTTCATTGGAATACAGCTGCCTATCAGATACTGAACTCAGCGGTCAAATCTGAAGCCGTGAGACTGTTGGGAAGGAGTGAGCCCTGATGCTTTTTAACAGCTATGTATTCGGCATTTTTTTTCTGGTTGTGTACAGCCTTTATCTTCTTTCTCAAAGACACTACAAAGTCCAGAATTTAATCCTGCTGGCTGCCAGTTATCTTTTTTACGGCTGGTGGGATGTCCGTTTTTTATTTCTGATTATCCTTTCTACCGTGGTGGATTATTTGTGTTCGCTGGGAATTGACCGAAAGGATATTCCAATTCGGTATCGAATTGCTGCTTACGGAAGTCTTTTGATTGCTTATGCCGGATTTGTCCTGGTGAACTGGGATGTTTTTCTTTCAGACAAAGGTCCTGCCGGTATCGATTCGGGTTCTGGGCTGATTTTATGGACGACCTGGCGAGGTTGGGGACTTTTGCTGCTGGTCGTGAATATAGCAGGATTCGAAATACTGAGGGGGTTCGGACGACGGCTGCCAAGCGAGACCGTCCGAAAAATGTATCTGATTTATTCGGTGACGGTAAATTTGGCAATTCTCGGATTTTTCAAATATTTTCATTTCTTTACGGATAATCTCCGGATTCTTCTGGAAAATCTGTTTCATTATACACTGAATGACTGGACGGTTCGGGTTGTTCTTCCCGTCGGCATATCCTTTTTCACATTTCAAACAATGAGTCATACAATCGATGTCTATCGTCGGAAAATTCCTGCCTCGGAGTCCTTGATTGAACTGGCGGTCTATGTGGCATTTTTCCCGCAGCTGGTGGCGGGGCCGATTGAACGGGGCGAGCATCTTCTGCCTCAATTTCAAAGACCGAGGATTCTGAGCCGGGAAGCTTTTCGGGAGGGGCTCTGGCTGATTGTCTGGGGACTTTATAAAAAAGTTGTGGTGGCCGACAATTTGGCCCGCCTGGTGAATCAGGCATTTGGCCCTTATGACAAAGGACAGTTTTCGGCCGGTTCGACAGACGGGCTTTATCTTTTGCTGGCTGTTTACGCGTTTGCTTTTCAGATTTATGGGGACTTTTCGGGTTATACGGATATCGCTCGAGGAACGGCCAAGCTGATGGGGTTTGACATTATGCTGAATTTTAATTTGCCGTATTTTTCGAAAACTCCTTCAGAGTTTTGGCAGCGATGGCATATCAGTCTGTCTTCCTGGCTTCGGGATTATCTTTATATTCCTTTGGGAGGAAATCGCAGCGGGACTTGGATGACGTACCGCAATCTGCTGATTACGATGCTGTTGGGAGGGCTTTGGCACGGAGCCGCCTGGACGTTTGTCTTGTGGGGTGCTTTCCACGGTCTGATTCTGGTTATCTATCGTGTTTTTTCAGTCGGAACTCAAAGGCGCGGATTTTTTCTTTCTCTTCTTCAAGGGCTCTTGATGTTCCATTTGGTCTGTCTGGGCTGGCTGCTGTTTCGGTCGCAAAATCTTCCGACTGTATGGCTTATTCTGAGGTCGATTTTAAGCGATTTTTCTTTTACTCTGCAGGGAATAGAAGCCGGAAAGGAACTGGTGTATTACGTCTGGTTCCTGGCGGCTTTTCAGGTTTTTCAGTATTTTTCCGGAGATCTATGGCCGATTCGCCGATGGCCCTGGATGCTCCGAGCCGCCGTCTGGGTTTATCTCGGGATGTCTCTGCTGAGACTGTCCGCTCCGGGGGGACAGGAGTTTATTTATTTCGCATTTTAGGAAGACAGTGATGAAGGGAACACGCATTCGTCTTTGGAAGGTGTTTCGTATTTCGGCGGGGCTTTTGTATGTATTGGTCCTGATGGAATTGTATCTTCGATTTTTTGCTCCGGTGGCGATTATGCCCCGCTATGTCTGTGAAAATGAATACGGGATTCGGGGCAATGTTCCGAACAGCCGATACTGGCAGAAAACCCCTGAATGCAGGGTTCTTATCCAGACCAATTCGAAGGGACTGCGGGCGGATCGAGAGATCCCTTATAAAAAGACGGAAGGGGTTTATCGGATTGTTGTCTTGGGGGATTCGTACGGGATGGGTTATGAAGTCAATCTTGAAGATACGTTTACCTCCCAGCTGGCTGGAATGCTGGAGGAGGCGGGATGGAAAACTGAAATTGTCAACCTTTCCGTTTCAGGCCATGGAAATGCAGAAGAATATATTATGCTCACCGGCGAAGGGTTTCAGTATGAACCGGATTTGGTTTTGCTTCAGTGGCATTCTACGGATTTGCTGGATAATGTCCGGTCGGGGCTGTTCGCTCTTCAGGATGGTGTATTGGTTCGTCGGAACCAATCCTATTTACCGGGAATCGCCGTTTCCAGGATTCTTTATCGGATTCCGGGATATCGTTTTCTGTCGGAAAATTCTCAGCTTTACAGTTTTATACGAGAATGGACGGCGATGAAAATCAAAGACCTGCTGGCTTTCTGGAGAGGCCGTAAAGCAGTTTCGGAAGAAGACGAAACGCTGCGTTCTGAAGCCGTGCGGCGATATCGGGAGGAGTTGACAGCGGCATTGCTTGCGAAAATGCAGGAGGAATGCCGGCAGCGGAATATCCCTTTTCTTGTTTTGGATATTCCGAGGGTTTACGGGCGAACTGAATTTCGTTCCGTATTTCCCATGGAAAGGGTCTCTTCACTTCAGTTAGATTATTATTCGCCGATTCAGGATTTCCTTCGTTATGCGGGCCGGAAGCTTTTTACAGAAAAAGGGCACTTTCACCTGACGCCGCTGGGATGTCGGATTGTCGCTCGGGGACTGGCAGACTACATTTTGGCCAAGCAGTGGCCTCAGCAGAGGAGAGAATTGTCCCAGTAGGGTTGTGATGTTTTCATGAACGCCAGTCGAAATAACACAATCAGACCTTCCTCTTACAATTATATTTTTGTGGAGTGGCTGCGTATTTTTGCGGCTTTTGGGATAGTTGTGTTTCATGCTTATGACAGGCAGACGGGATTGATTCGCTCGATCGGATATTTCGGACTGCCGGCTTTTCTGAGTATTTTTTCAGCTTTATTATTTGAGCGTTCCTCTCTTTTCGGTTCCTTTCCGACGTTTTTGCTTAAGAGAGCCCGGCGGCTGCTGCTCCCCTGGGTATTCTGGTCTTGTATTTATTTGCTGCTTGCTTTTGTAAAAACCTATTGGATTCATAAACCGGAATCTTTCGGGCTTTCCATCCTGACATTCTTAACGGGAACCAGTATTCATTTATGGTATCTGCCTTATGCATTTTTGGCATCGATTCTGATTTATGGTCTTATTTGGCTGCGGCCGAAATTGGGGCGATCATTCCTGTTTCTTTGCATCGCAGGATTTATGGGGGTCCTGGTCTTTTCCTCCTACGGCTTAAAGCACTGGCGGTTGCCGGTTCCTTTTCCTCAATGGGTATTTGGCACCCCTGCTGTTTTTTACGGACTGCTTCTGATGAGCATGTACCAATCTCTTCCGTTTCGAAGACGCTTGGCAGCGGGCATTTTTCTGGTGGTTGGTACAGAAATTCTTTTGGCGGCTTTGTATGAAATGGGCTACAGCGGTCTCTGCATTTCCTATGCGATTGCCTGCCCTTTGGTGGGGACGGTGTTCTTGGTGAGCGGGGAAAACATCCCGGCCGCTTCCCTGGCCCTGAAGGGGGGAGAATTGACATACGGCATCTATCTGATTCACCCGCTTCTTTTGTCTTTTTGCCGGTTCATTCTGGGGGAGTCGGGTTCGTGGTTGGTTGTCATTTCAGTCTTTGCAATCTCTCTGGTTTTTACCTATATTCTGAAACGAACCGTGCTGAGAATCTTTGTATAAAGGACAGTCTATGCATTATTTGATTACCGGCGGGGCAGGATTTATTGGGTCGCATCTGGCGGAGTCGCTTCTGCTGGGAGGACATACGGTTACGGTAATTGATGATTTAAGTACCGGAAATATCCGGAATATTCAGGCCCTTATGCCCAACCCCTGCTTTCGATTTGTCTATGATTCCGTTCGCAACGAAGGGCTGATGAACCAGTTGGCCGAGTCCTGCGATGTGATTGTACATCTGGCGGCGGCGGTGGGGGTCCGGCTGATTGTGGAGCGGCCGGTTCATACGATTGAAACCAATATTCACGGCACAGAGGTGGTTCTGGCGGCGGCCAATCGTTTCCGCAAGAAAGTGCTTCTGGCTTCCACCAGCGAGGTTTATGGAAAAAGCGAGGCGATCCCGTTCCATGAGGATGATGATACCGTGCTGGGCAGTACGCGTTTCAGCCGCTGGTCGTATGCATGCAGCAAGGCCATTGATGAATTTTTGGGGCTGGCCTATCATCAGCAGTACGGGCTGCCGGTGGTGATTGTCCGTTTGTTTAATACAGTAGGGCCTCGCCAGACAGGGCAGTATGGGATGGTAATTCCGCGTTTTGTGGAAAGGGCTCTTCGGAATGAGCCGCTGGAGATTTACGGCAGCGGCAAACAAACCCGCTGTTTCTGCTGTGTGTTTGATGTGGTTCGGGCTCTGGAGGACCTGCTGAATTGTCCGTCTGCCTGCGGACAGGTGTTTAACCTCGGTTCAGATGAGGAAATCAGCATTGAGGAGCTTGCAGACCGGATTATAGCAATGACGCAAAGCCGCAGTGTGAAGGTATTTCGCAAGTATGAGGAGGTGTACGGCAGGCCTTTTGATGATATGATTCGTCGTGTTCCGTCTTTGGAGCGAATTCGTCAGGCGATTCACTTTCAGCCGACTTATACTTTGGACGACACGCTTCGGCTGATTATTGAAGAAATAAAAGGGCGTCTGAATGCCCATCAGGGATAGATGGCCGCAAGTCAAACCATTCTGAAAGACAGCAAAGCACTGATTCTGATCGGGGAGCCGGATTTCGGCCGCTGTCCGCTGGCCAGCCGTGTTCACAGAGCCTTTTGGCCGCTGGGCGGCAAACCGGTTCTTTTGCGGCTGGTGGAACATATTATCGGACAGGGAATCCGGCGAATTGAGATTTGCAGTTCAGAGCGGAATCGAAGCGAGCTGGAATCTCTGCAGTTTGGGTCCGGGGCGGATGTGAGGGTGCGGCTGGAGACGCTTCCACGGGGAACTGCAGGGACTATCCATGATGTTTTGGTGTCGGAACCGCCTGAAACGGTTCTTTTTGTCTTCAATGGAGCTATGATGACCCCCCCGTGTCTTTCTGAACTGCTGGAAGAGCACCGGAAAAAAGGGGGGCGGCTTACGTTCTTTTTCCAGCCGACAGATACAGCGGACCTCTTTGAAGATGCAGAGATTTATCTCTGTCAGCCCGAGATTGTTCGTCTGATTCCTTCCGAAGGTTATTTTGATTTAAAAGAAAATCTGGTGCCTGTGCTTGTAAAGGAAGGGTTCGTAATTGCTTGTGCAAATCTAAAAAAACCTACCGGCACATATCGGACGTGGAGAGAATATCGGGATTCGATGCGAGGGTATTTTGTTTCTCTGGAGAATGGGGACATCGGTCTGCCGGAGTTTTCCAAGCACCCCTCTATTCCTTTGTGGACAGGCGAAAATGTTCAAATAGCACCGACAGTGTCTGTGACAGGTCCTGTTTTGATAGGGAAAGACTCTGTTGTAAAAGAAGGAAGTTTCCTTTTTGGTCCTTTGATGATTGAGCCCGATGTGTGGATAGGGCCGCATTCCACTGTTAGTTCGTGTATCCTTGGTCCGCAGGCAACGGTGGGGGCCGATTCTTATATTGACCGCTGTGTTTTAGGAAAAGGGGCTGTGATTGCCCCTCGCACAGAAGCATCTGATAAACTGATTGTGTCATCCCCGGGAAGAATGGCCGATTTGAAAGAAAGAGTCCGAAGACGTCTGGTTCGGCGTGAACAACTTCGGCAGGAGGCAACACTCTCTTCTTTGTTAGCCAAACCCTGGGGAGGAGTTTGGGCTGTTCTTTTATCTGGACTTGTCCTGTTCGTTTTAATTTCAGTCTATTGGAATCCTACTTTAATTGACCTTTGGCGGGTTTGGATGCGCAGTGATGAATATTCCAGCGGGATTCTTGTGCCTGTTTTAGCGGCTTACCTTCTCTGGGACAGGAAAAAGAAACTTTTGGACTGTCCAATCCGTCCTTTTCCGCCGGCTTTTTTCATACTTTTGTCGGTGCAGGTACTTCGGTTGGGGGCTCTTCTGATCGGCTCCGGGACCTTCGAGCGACTCTCTTTTTTTCTAACCATTGGGAGTCTTCTCTGGATGATTTTAGGTTGGCCATGTTTTAAGAAGATATACCCCATCTGGTTGTACTTGTATTTGATGTTTCCGCTGCCGAAGTTTGTAGAATGGAAAATAACCATTCCCCTTCAGAAGTGGGCGACAATTTCCGCCGTTTTTTGTCTGGAAACTTTGGGTTTTAACGTGATTCGTGAAGGGAATATTATTAATATCAATGGGACTCTTGTAGCTGTAGCGGAGGCCTGCAACGGCCTGCGAATGCTGACGGCCTTTTTTGTCGTAAGCGGTTTTATTGTTTTGATTTGCAGACGACCGCTTTGGGAAAAGGTCTTAATCTTTGTTTCCAGTGTGCCGATAGCATTATTGTGCAATACGGTCCGCCTGGCATTAACGGCGATTGCTTTCTTGTATTTGGAAGGACAGGACTGGGAAAAAACCTTTCATGATTACGGCGGTCTGGCAATGATGCCTTTGGCGGTGGCCTTGACAGTTCTGGAACTTTGGTTTCTTTCAAAATTGTTTATTCATCCGACCGAGACTGTACCCTTGATTGTGCAACGGCGAAAAAAGAAAGAACTGTAGCCGGTTTTGGAGCGTGTTAATCAGGAAATGGGTTGGGATACAGAGAAATGGATTATCCGGACAGAAAGTTAGATACTTCCGGAATGCCGGAGCCGTTTGCGGAATTAGTTGAATATCGCCCTGGTGAAGCAGAAGAACAGGTTCCTCAGTCGGAGTTTGATTTCTTCGGGCTTCTTCGACGGCGATGGTGGATTCTTGTTCTCGTTGCAGGAGTTGTTTATGCGGCGGGAATACCTACGATTCTCATTATGACCAAAAAGCTTTATCGGACCGTTGGTTCAATCGAGATTGCCCCGATTGTTCCGGCTATCATTTATCGGGATTATGAATCTGATCGTCCGCTGCCGAACTATGAAGGATTCAAAAATACTCAAGCGGATTTGATGGCCAGTGATCGGGTACTGCGGCGGGTGGCGGAAGAAATCAAACCGATGAATCTGAAACTGTTTGCGAACGTACCGGATTTGTATTCCGCACTGCGGCAAATGGTTGAAAACGGGACGATTGCAATTCGGCCGGACCGGAGGACCTACCTAGTCAAGATTGAGATGATTACTCCCCAGCATTTGGCGGAGGAGGCAAAGATTCTTGTCAATTCCATCATCCGAAATTATTTGAATGTGGCGATGGAAGGCCAAAGCGGGGAGGAAAATGCCCGTTTGACAATTTTGCAGGATAAGCGAAAGCAGCTGCTTCAGAAAATTGAGGCCCAGCAGGAGACGATTCGTCAGTTGGCGGAAGAATATGGAACAGAGGAACTGACGATTCTCCAAAAGATGCGGTATGAGCGGTTGGCCAGTCTTCAGCGTCAGCTGACGGATGTGGAGATTCAGCTGCTGGCATTGGATTCTCAGATTCATCTCCTGGAAAATGGCGCGGCGGAGCAGGTTCCGAATACGGAATATTTTGAACAGCAGCGGGAGCGGATTCTTCAGCAGGAACCATCTTTGCAGGTTCTCCGGAAAGATATTCTTCGGTATGAAAAAGAGGTTCTAATCAGCCGGCAGACAATGCAGCCCGGCAATCCGGTTTTGATTCGTCAGGAGCAGGTTCTTCAGACTCTCAAGGATCGGTATGAAGAGCGAAAGCAGGAGGTTCTAAAGCAGTTTGAAGCTACCTTTGAACAAAACCAGCAAAACAGCCGTCAGCTGAAGCTGAATGAGCTGAAAAGTCAGAAAACGCAGCTGCTGGCGTTGCAGAACCAACTGCAAGAAAGACTGGCTGAGCAGGACCAGGAGGCCATTCAGCTTGGGCGCAAGCAGTTTATTATTAATGATCAGAAAGAACAGCTTCAACAGACCAAAGAAGACCTGCTGAGCATTAATCGGCGGATTGAGGAGATTATGATTGAGAGCAAGCGTCCGGCGAGGATTTCGGTTGCAGACAATGCTTTCAGTTCCCCCTCTACTGCTACACGCAAGAAGATGGCAGCGGCAGTGGGATTCGGCGGGCTGATGCTGGGGCTGCTGGCGGCTTTTCTGATTGACCGGCTTGATAAACGCATTCATGATCCCCAGGAAGTGGTCAAACGGGTGCAAGTGAGGATTCTGGGGACCACAACGGACCCTCGTTCAATCAACAAAACGCTCCTCGGACAGCAGCTGAATGATGATTATCAAACAATTCGGGCGAATCTGGGACTTTTGGAGAATCCGGAGGGGTCCAAGATTATTTTGGTGACCAGTCCGGGTGTCCAGGACGGCAAAACGACGTTTTGTGTCAATTTGGCCACTTCTTTTGCCAATTCCGGAAAAAAGACGCTTCTGATTGATGCCGACCTGCGAAAACCGGATATTGTGGAGGTGCTGAATCTGCCCCGGGCGCTCCGCGGCTTCCAGGATTATCTCTTTGGGAAAAAGCTGGAGGAGTGTTTGTATCCGTACTCGAAGTCCAATTTTTTTATTCTGGCTTCTGATTTTCGAAACAGTGCAGATGCTCTGGATTTGCTGGCGCATCCGCAAAGCGGGGAACGACTGCGGAAGCTGCGTGAATCCTTTGATATTGTTCTGATTGATTCTCCGCCGGTTTTGGCTTTTGCGGATGCCTTGGTTTTGTCTCGACAGGCGGATGCGGTCGTTTTGACGACGTTTTTGGGACATACGTCCCAACCGGATATTCAGGAGGCCCTCTCACGGCTGCGCCAGGTGGGGGCCAAAGTAATCGGAACGGTGGTGAACAATGTGAAGGCGGACCAGGGTTACCGCTCATACGGTTACGGCTACGGTTATGCATACGGACAAAAAAGCCGACGCCGCCGCAAGAAACATTCCGAACTGTTTTTGAGTGCTTCGGAAGATTCTCAGAACCCTCCGCCGCCACATCTGCCGCGGTCTTCGTAAGGAATCCGAAGAGGGGAGATTCATGCATTATTTTTGGTTTGGGCTTGAAAATCTTTCGGGTTCGAACTCTTCCTTAGGACAACGGCTGCTGACGGCTTATCCGGCGAATCGTCTTTTGCTGGATATGCTCAAGACCGAAGCGCAGGCCCCATGCCGATTTTATCTGCCTGCCTGCTGCCGAACCATGGACTTGGACAGTCTGAAAGAAGTCTTTTTCTATCCTGCCGAAAGTCCCGTCGAACCGATTCAAAGAACCGAAGAGGATTATATTCTTCTTTCGAATGGTGCGGTTTTGGCGAAGGTCGAGAAGACGTATCTCCGCGAGGTTCTTTCTTCTTTTGACTGGGAGGCAGCGGCTTTTCGTATAGACCCTTCTCTGGATGCAGGGCGTGAGCAGGCGCGTCTCACGAGGGATTCGAGGATTGTCGGCTTTCGAAGGCAGTATCACCCGGCAGCGGAGCCGGATTTTCCGTCTGAGCAGCGGCCGGATTTTTTTTGCTGTAGGCCGGAAGTGTTTGAGAGACTGTTGCGTTCTTTGTTAGAAAAGCCGGGGCTTTCTTTTCTGAAACATTGTGAATCTGTCGGCCTGAAGGTGTCTTGGCTGAGTATAGGCGGGCAGCGGTTGGAACTGTTTTCAGAGGCCGGTCTGGCGGCACTGCTTCGGTTCAGTCAAACCCACCGTGCGGGGACGATAGTGAATCCAGCCTTGTGGAAAGGGCGTGCATTTGTCAAGGGGATTGTCCACGGCGGCAGGGAACTTCAAATCGGTTCAGGGGCTGTGATTGCTGCGCCTGCCATCTTGTGCGACCGGGCACACATTGGCGAGGGGGCTGTTGTGCAGGGAGTTTTTCTGGGACCTTCCGTTTCGGTGCCAAGCCGGCAGAGGATTCAAAGGCATGGAATTTGGAACGGCGAAGGAAAGGATTTACTGATTCAGACTCTCCCGATCAGTCCGGAAGGGCTGAACCGAGATGAAAAGCCGTTTCGAGAATGGTCTTTTTTTTCATATCCCCGGTTTGGAAAACGACTTGTGGATATTGTGATTTCAATAATTGTGCTTTTGTTGTTTTTGCCGTTTTTCCCTTTGATTGCCTTAGCGGTCAAAGTGACGTCACCGGGCCCTGTTTTTTACCGAGCCCGCAGACAGGGGCTTCACGGCAGGGAGTTTTCCTGTCTGAAGTTCCGGACGATGATTGTTGGCGCCGAGACACTCCAGGAGCAGCTTCGAACCGCCAACCAAGTTGACGGTCCTCAGTTTAAGATTGAAGATGACCCGCGAACCAGTCCGATCGGCAAATTTCTGAGGGACACCTGCATCGATGAGCTGCCGCAGTTCTTCAATGTTTTGCTGGGCCAAATGAGTGTGGTGGGGCCGCGTCCTTCCCCGGAAAACGAGAATGAGTATTGTCCGGCCTGGCGTCAGGCCCGACTTTCCGTTCGTCCCGGGATTACCGGTTTGTGGCAGGTATGTCGAACCCGGCAGCAGGGTCGGGACTTTCAGGAATGGATTTATTATGATATGGAATATGTGCGGCGGCTGTCGCTGGGACTGGATTTGCTGATTTGCATGAAGACAGCGCGGAAACTCATTGGTTCATTTTTAGATCAGTTTGGATGATTTGGGAGTCAAGAAAGGGAGTCTGAATGTTTAGAAGACCTGGCCGGATTAATTGGGGTTTTTTGTTCGTTGTTGTCTTTGCGCTGACCGCCGGAATGCTGACGGTAGGGGGGCTATGGTACTGGAATAAACATTTGCGTGCTCAGCGCGGGCTTCAGAGGGGACTGGCTGCTTTTGAGAAGAAGCAGTGGGAGTCTGCGGCTGTTCATTTGGGCAATTATCTGGCGGCGATACAACCCAGACAGGATACGGCCATTCTTTTAAAATATGCGGAAGCTCAGATGAATCGGCGACCGCTGTCACGCAGTTATATTGAACAGGCCCTGCGTGCCTATCACCAGATTCTTCGGCTGGAAGAAAACGATGAGGTTCGCCGACGGCTGATTGAATTCTATGTCCGGACTGATCCGGCGGAGGCCCAGCGTCTGGCCGAGTCCTTTCTGGAGCGGCAGGATAGTCCGGAAATTGCCTGCTATGCCGCACAGGCCGTCCTGCAGCGCGGTCAATTTGCGGCAGCCCGGCGGCGTCTTGAACAGGTGCTTGAAAAACATCCGGACTGTCTTCAGGCCTATCTTCTGCTGGCTCAGCTGGCACAGCAAGATGCCGAATCGGCAGGCAAAACACCTTTGGAGTGGCTGACAGCCGGGGTGAATGCCAATCCAAATGATCCGGCAGCCTATTTATACCGGGCTCAATATATCCTCCAAAATCGGCAGGCGGCAGAGGCCGCGGCGGATATTCAGAAAGCTGAATCTCTGCCGCTTCAGACACGGCAGCAAAGGATGCAAATGGCGTCAGTTTATCTGGCGGCCGGGCGATTGGAGGAGACGAGGAGACTGTTAGAATCGCTGCAGGCGGAAGAGTCAAACGATTTGTCTATATGGCTTTTGTGGGCCCAATGGGCCGTACGGCTCGGCAGCGAGGAGGAGATGATTCGCGTGGCTCAGGAGGGGATGGCGACTTTGCAGCCGGACCCCTATGACTTCCTGACAACAGCTGCAGAACTTTTTATTCAGGCCCGTCAGTGGGAACAGGCAGAGAGCATCATCCGGCAAATGACGGAGAGGAAGGAAGAGCCGGAGCTGATTTTATATCTGCAGGGAGTCTTGGCGCAGGCCAAAGGAGATTGGCCGGCGGCTGTATCGATTTGGCGGAAATTATCCTCTGCTTCCGCCGGTCCGGATGCTTCCATTCGATTGGCGCAGGCCTTGATGGAAATTGGAGACCCGTTAGCGGCTATTCAGCATCTGCGAACGGTGCTGCTGCGGTTTCCCGACCATACCCAGGCTCATGCCCTTCTGGCTCGCTGGTGCCTGAAGGAAGGGCGGTGGTCTGAAGCGGCGGATCATATTCGGCAGGCCCTGCGAAAGCAGCCGGATAATCTGGAATATCGGAAGATATGGCTGACTGTCCGCTTTCGTCAGGTTCAGGAGTCTGGGCAATCTTCCGAGCGGGAAAAAATCGCTCAAGAATTAAGGTCTGTAGCCCAGGAGGAGCCCTCGCTTTTGTTAGAACAGCTCGGCTTATGGATTGAAACCGGACAGCTAAACGAGGCGGAAACAGAACTGGAACAGCTTAAAAAACAGGGAGGTCCAACCCTTAAACTTCGTATCCTTGAATGTGAACTTCTCAGGGCCAAGGGACAATTGGAACAGGCCCGTCAGATGCTGGAGGAGCTTTGTCGAGAATATCCGAACTCTTTGGAGCCGATTCAAAAATGGGTTGTCTTTACGATTCAAAACAAAGAGTATGAGAAAGCTGCCGCTTTTTTGAATGCTCTGCCTCTGGATTCTTTTTCCAAAGAACAGCAAAAAACGCTGAATACGTGGCGTGCGGAAGTGCTTTTTCTGCAAGGGTGGACTCAGGAAGGAGCAGAGATTCTTTCTGCTTTGGCCAAGCAATTTCCATCAGAGATTTCCATCCGACGGCGCCTGATTGACTGGACCCGCCGAACGGAAGAAATAGAGCGTCTTCAAAAATGGATTGAGGAGATTAAAAGTATAGAAGGCGAACAAGGACGTCAATGGCGGTATGAGCAGGCGCGCCTGCTGTATGAACGGGGAGAGATTCACAGGGACTATTCGCAGATTGTTTCGCTTCTGAGTACAGTTCTTCGCAGTTATCCGGATGATATAGACAGCCGGATTCTTTTGGCTTCCGTTCACGAGTCGGCCGGCAATCTGACACTGGCCGTTCAGGAATACCAAAATGCATTAGCGCGAGATATGGACAACTTGGAGCTGGTGGTTTCCGCCGTAGCGGCAATGTATCGAGCGCAGGAATACAAGGCAGCGGAAGCCGTTCTTCAGGAGGCGGCCCGCCGGGGACTCCGCGATCCGCGTTTGTCACGACTGGAGGTCCATCGTCTGATTCAGCAGGGCAAGTTCGGGCCGGCTACGGAAATCCTTCGAGAAATGATCAAGAAATCTCCGGATGATCAGAATCTTAAATTATCCCTGGCTCTGATGTATCTTTATCAAAATCAGCTTGATGAAGCTGAACAATGCATTCATCAATTGCAGGAGCCAGAGACATTTTCTCTGCCGGTGATCGCCGCCAGGGTTGAACTGGCGCTCCGCCGGAACAATCCCCAAGGGGCTGTTCAGATTTGTGATGAAGCGATTGCCGAGCATCCGGAGCCGCGTTTATACGCTTTACGAGCGATGACGCGTATGCAGATTGGCCGAATGGAGGAAGCCGAAGAAGATGTCAGGACTCTGCTGAGAGAATCCGGTTCTTCCCGGGAAAATTACCTCCTTGCGGCAGATTTATTTGTCAGTTTGAATCGGCTCCAGGCGGCTGTTGAAACCATGGATAAGGCGGTGCAGGAATTTCCGGAGGATTCGGCGGTTTTGCGAAAAGCCGTTCTGGTATATGCGAGAGATCCGCAGCGGCGGAAAACTGTTAGTGCTCTTCTTGAAAAATCTCTGTCAGCTGACCCCAAAGACCCTCTGCTTCTTTTGCTGAAGGCCCAGATGCTTCTGGCGGAAAATACCGCCTCCTCTGCAGAAGAGGGCGAAACCCTATTAAACCAGCTTCTGAATGAATACCCCCGCCTCGAGGCCGGCTGGGCTACGCTGGCGGATTGGTATCTGCGAAACGGACAGACTGGCCGGGCGATGGATTGTCTTCTTCGAGGGCTGGAGTTTTTCCCCGAAAGCAAACCCCTTCTTTTGCTGAAGGCACGTCTGGAGGGGATACGCGGAGGGCACTTGGCACTTCCAACTTTGCAGGATTTATATCAGCGGTTTCCAAACGATGAACGTATAGCGGCTCAGTATGCAGAAACTCTTCTACGGGCAAAACGGTTTCAGGATGCCGAATCTCTTTTGCAGGCACACTTAAACCGCTCGAAATCGCCGGATCCTTCATTTCGGGTCCTTTATCTTATTCTTCTTTACCAGAGCGGGCGGTCGGAGCAGGCCTCGCAGCTGTTTGACCAAGAAATGAAGGAAGGAAAAGACCCGTTGCTGGTTTTTCAGAAATGGGCGGCGCTTTTGGTCCAGGATAAACAATGGTCTCTGCTGAGAGATTTGTTTGAGAGGTATTCTGACCAAATTCCTTCTCTTCCGGATACAGCAGCCCGTTTTTGTCTTCAGATGGGAGTGGATTCGGACCCCAAAGGACATCAAACAGCTTCCGATTGTCTTCAGACTCTGCTGACCCGTTATCCGAAACATCCGCAGCTGATGCTGGCTTTGGCCAAACTTTACCATTATTGGCAGCAGTACGGAACGGCTGAACAGATTTATCGAGATTTGCTGGTGCAGGAAAATCTGTTGGATGATGCTGACAAAGCAACTGTTATGAATAATCTTGCGTGGATTTTATTCCACCAGAATCGGCTGCCGCAGGAAGCCCTTCAATGGGCCAATAAAGGTTTGACGATTCAGCCAAAAAACGCGGATTTGCTCGATACACGGGGTGAGATCTATTTTCAGCTGGGCGATTATGTTAAGGCCCGAGAAGATTTTGAAAGTGCGATTCAGAATTTCCCGCCGTTCTCTCCTGAGAGGGTCAAAACCGGTTTTCGTCTTGTTAAGACACTTATCAATCTCGGGAAAAAAGAAGAAGCAATGAAGCTGTCTGCGGAGGTCGAGAGATGGAATCAGCAGAATCCGGTTCTGACAGAGGGTCAGTTAGATGAACTGCGAAAGTTTCCTAACTTATTTTAAGAAATGGAGTTATAGTGTCGAGAAAAAAATTTAAACAATATGCAGACATAGTCTATCCAGTGTAGGGAATACTCGTTTGGCTGAATAAAAAGAAATAAGATTGACTTTTTTTGGGGGGGTTGGTATAGTAAGGGCATGTTAAAGTGCTTTGAGGTTCAAAGCATTTTGATAATTGAGGCGGAGAAAACATAGGAATACCGGAGCGGAGAAAACTCTTTTGCAGCGGGGTGGGGAGTTTGCAAGGAGTTGGGTTCTTCAAAGAGGTCATTCTGATGTTTTCCCCTAATCTGTGGTAGAGTAATTCTGCCTTAAGAATGTTTTAAGGAATCATAAAAAGATAGGTCAAAAAGTTTATTTTAGAAAGGGAAAACAATTATGAAAAAAGGAGCGATTATTCTTACAACTTTTGTCTTGCTTAGCGGAGCAGTATTGGCTGATGCCGTATTTGTTCCGCCGGTCCCGGATGTGTTTGATTTAGATCATTATTATGCCTACACATGGGGTATTGATCTGGGTTTTAACACGACGGACAAACCAATTGTGGAAGCGGTGTTAACCTTCACAGATATTTACAACTGGCGAGTGGAAAAAGACCATCTGTATGTTCATCTGATTGATGAAGGCCCGCTTGGTTTGAAACGGTACTGGGACGGTCAGGGCGGAGGGGATTATTTCAAGAACAAAGGTATTCTTTTGATTGATTGGAATGATCCCGAAGAGTGGAACAAGACAAAGGACTTGGTAATCAGTTTCAATGCCGATCAGCTGGCCGTGCTGAATACGTATGGGGCAAACGGCAGAATTATGTTTGGTCTGGATCCTGATTGCCATTATTACAACAAGGGAATTTCCTTCAGCGTTCGGACCTATACACCTCCGGCGACAGTTGTACCGGCACCGGCTGCGGTTATGCTCAGTTCGTTCGGGTTGGTTTTGGTTGGATGGTTGAGAACCCGCAAGTCCCTGTAAGGCGGGTGTGAACTGTTTTTGAATCTATTACCCGGCTGATTTTTTGAAACAGCCGGAAGGTAGACTCATACATATGGAGAGTCGAAAGGACTCTCCATAATTTTTTAAATACCTCTAATCTTTTCAGATTTCCCAAAGCCATTCATAGGTGAATAAGGCAAGATCCTGCAAATCCACGATTCCATCTTGGTTCAAATCTTGCCCGACAGTTCCTGTCTGGAGCCAATATTCTGAAAAAGCAGAGAGATCATTCAAGTCAACATCCCCGTCCTCATCGAAATCGGCAATGCTTTTGGATTTTTGAAACCAATGACCCGTGAACTGTTCGAAGTCTTCCAAATCGATTCGGCCGTCCTGAGATAAATCATAAATGCCTGAAAGAGAATCATTCAGCCACAGTTCAAGCAGTTCAGACAGATCTGAAAGATTAACAATCCCATCGATGTTAAAATCGGCGGGATTGCCGGACAGGGATGCCTGATTGGTTCCCCCATAAAAGCCGAGGTTGACTCGTTTTCCGTTCGGCCAGGGTTCATTCAGCCATATTTCGTTCGGATCTCCGGCATCAATGCAGGGGCTTGTGGAGAAATCACGAACCCAAGAACGAGTCAATGGATTCCAGCGTCCCCAACGGCTTTTTAAGCGGAAATTTAGTTGTTCGAAAGGAGCTCCAGGTTCAAAGAAGACAAAATAAGGGTCAAGGTGGAGAATGCCTTTTCCATAAGCAAGGAAGGACTCCCTATCAGCTCTTATATCTCCGGGACCGTCAGCGATGTTGCTGTAGGAAATCGAAAGAGAAGAACTGCGGAGTTCGATTTGAAATCCCTGCCCATTGGGGAATTCAATTTCGTTGAAGAACAGAATCGAATTGCGTAAAGAAATGGATGATTCAAAGTCGCAGACAATCGCCCCGCCGGCAAATAAAGCTTTGTTGCCGGAGACGGTGCAGTGATTGAGCGAAATTGCGCTTTCAAGATTGGCGGCTATGGCTCCGCCGTAACGGCCTTTGTTGCATGCCAGCAAACAGTGCGTGAATGCGGTATTGCAGAATTCGCCGTAAAAGGCCCCGCCCCATCCATCCTCAGCCGCACAGTTTTCAAAGATGCAGAATCGGATTGTAGGACTGGATTCCGAACAGAATATGCCTGCACCATGAGGGAACTCATCTTCCTGACGACACCTTGCATTTCGGAGAGTAAAGCCCTGGAGGATAAATTGAGGAGTTTCATTGTGATTGAAGACAAAACCCCGTTCAAGGCCGTTGGGGTCAATAATTGTGGAGACCACAACATCAAGATTTTCAGGGTCAATACTCTGGATAGTCAGGATTTTTCCTTGCGGATTGAGATTGGCGTTCCCTGGACCCGAATAAATTCCCGGCTGAAGGATAATGCGGTCGCCGGATTGGGCTGTATCGAGGGCCTGCTGGATGAAAGCAAACGGATGCTCTCGAGAGCCGTCTGGCGAGGAGGAGCCGGCCGGAGCCACATACCAATCCGCACCTCTTGAAAAACCGGCCAGAATAAAAATTGCCCAAAGTTGTTTTTTCACAATATCTCCGAATCTCAGCAAGGATTTTTTGTTTTATGCAACAGAGATTCACTGAGGGAGGGTTTTCGCCAGGTTCCGATGCCGTCCCACCAGAATGCCAGATGCGGAAGCGGAGACATCCCTTTTTCCTGCAAGAGCCGGTTGACTAAGCGCAGAAGAATCTGCATGCAGTTCACGCCGCCCTTTTGCCATGCATATGCGCCGATTTCAATAGATTCCTGACGAAGGTGCAGCCCGGGGTTGGTCTGCTCGAGAGCCGCGAGCAGTCTTTGTGCCATCGGCAGCAGTTCCTGCTCCCACCGGGCTTGTTCGGTTTGGCAGGACAGACGGACTTGCTCGAGCAGCCGGCGTCGATTTTCTTCTCGTTGCATCCGCATTTGTGATTCTGCAGTCAGGCGTTCACGGCGGGCTGCTGCACAGGCAGGCAGAAAGGTCTCAATCAGTCCAAGCAAAGGATCTCCGACAATCCAGACTAAAAAAGTCATTGCCAAGGCCCCTTCAGCGGCGAAACTCAGCCATTCCAGCGGTACTGTCGATGCCGCAGCTCCTGCTGAAACCAGTCCTGCCAGTGTTCCTAAAAGAGGGCAGACATCATAGAATAAAAGATAAAACCCTGAGGAGGTCAAAGGATGCTCTTTGATCAGCTGTTTTCGTGTAACCCCGCGGAAGAGGGCAAAAAGATAGACGCTCATCAGGAGAAGAAAAGCAATGCCTGAAAAGCCGCTTACGGAGAAAACCAGCCACCATCCGGCCCCGGCCTGCCGGAGAGAGAGAATGAGCAGGAAGGCGGCACACACAGTCAGCCAGACTGTTCCGGCAACATGAAGGAATTTCAACAGAATGCGCAACTTCATATCAAATGGTTTTGTTGTCTTTTGTTTGTGCAGCTAAGACAACTCCATTTCTCTTAGTTGCTCGGATTCAGAACACGGTATGCGCTTCCGCCGGTAAAAATCGGTCCTACGATTTCCTGAACGGTCAGGCCGATAGAGGCCAGAATTGTCGGCGGCACGTAGATAACATCCCCTGCTTCCAATAGCACATTTTGGTTCATTTGTCCCTGTTCCGCCATTTTCTTGAAATTCAGCGCAAAGACCAGCGAACGTTCTGATGGGGCTTTGGCAGGACGAATCACCTGAACTTTTTCCTCCCAGGCAAGATTGGTAGGAACGGCTTTGGCAATGGCCTGAAGAGCCGTATCCCGTCCGGTATAAGTATATGCTCCCGGTCTCTCTACCTGTCCGATTACATAATAAAATTTGCTTCGGTTGACGACTTGAACATCAATCGGATACTCACCGGCCAGTTTGTAAAGAGCAGACAATTTCTGGGCAATGATGTCGGCAACCTGACGGGGAGTTTTGCCGGCTACCGGGATTTGTCCAATGTCTTCGAGGGAAATTGTGCCGTCGGGCTTAATAACCTGTGTAAGCCCCGGTGAGGTTTCAGCTCCCCGAAGAAGCGGGATTTTTGTGCTGATAATCGTGACGGAGTCCGGCGGCTGGAGGATGTATTCGTCCATCGTAACTTCGGTCTCATTCGGGAATTGAAACGCTTGAATATCTTCCGGACGTGACGAAAAACAGCCCGTCAAGGAAAGAGAAACGAGGATAGAGAGTATAAGATTCAATTTGTCGGATTTCATAAAATTACCCTTTCTTTTGACTTATGGCAAGACTCCTAACCTTTGAGAGTATATCGGCAATTTAGAAGGGGGTCAATAGAATAAAATTAATAGGTTGAAGGGTTGAAAAAGTTAAGAAAAAGGTGGTTTTGAGGGGATTGTACTTGAAAAGTTTTAGAACGGCTGATAAGTTCAGGCGATAAATGTGGTTGGCGACGACGGGAGAGGTGGCCGAGAGGCTGAAGGCAACGGTTTGCTAAACCGTCGTACGGGCGCAAGCCCGTACCGCGGGTTCGAATCCCGCCCTCTCCGTTCCTGTACACAAATTGCATTTTGTATGTCATTGAGCAGATAATTGAAGATACAGATTAGCGAGATCTTTTACTCACTTCAGGGGGAAGGCCGTCTTTCTGGAATTCCGAGTGTATTTGTCCGTTTATCAGGTTGTCCTTTGCGCTGCCGGTGGTGCGATACAAAGTACGCTTGGGATTATAAAGCGGGCCGTGAATTTGAAATCGAGGATGTTGAGAAGGAGATTTCCAATTACGACACACCGTATCTTGTTATCACAGGCGGCGAGCCGATGGTGCATCCGGATTTGGAAGAGTTAGTCGGAAAGCTTGCAAGAAAGGGCCGTCATATCACCATTGAAACATCGGGAATTCGCTCTATCAGAGGGCTTGCCTGTGATTTGATGAGTATTAGTCCGAAGCTGTCTAATGCCGGCGGACCAAAGGAATGGTTCCGTCCTGATGAAATCAAAAAGCTTCTGAAAGACTATGATTATCAGCTCAAGTTTGTTGTGGATCGGCCTGACGACCTCGATGAGATTGCGGTGTGTCTGGAAACACTGGGGACTGTGGAGCCGTACAAAGTCTATCTGATGCCGCAGGCATCAAATCGGACCGAGTATCTTCAGAAGGCCCTGTGGATCGCGGAGTCTTGTCTGAAGACGGGGTTTTCTTTTTCGGGGCGGCTCCAGGTGATGCTCTGGGATGGGCAGCGGGGGCGATAAATCAGACGAAGGAAGAAAACCAAGAGGGTCATTTCGCCTGTTTGTTCCGTTCGACCCATGCCTTGTAATGTTCCCGATAGCCGTAGCCGAAGTAATCTATAGAAAATTCATTACGGAGCTTATATTTTTTAAAAATCCTGACGATTTCTTTATCTGTCCAGGCTGCCAGGGAGTCCCGTCGTGCCTGTTCTAACCGTTGGCGAATTATCTTTTTTTCCGTGTCTTTCATCTGGGGAACCATTTCGAGGTAGGCATTGTAGGTGCGGTCTACGCCCGGGGAGCGGGTAATCTGGTCCAGCAGGGCCGTGATTTGCTCGTCAGTGAGTATCTGCTGAAGGGCCTCGAGCAGGTTCTGTATCTGGGGAGCAAACTGGGCATAGATTGGGTCGATCTGTTCGACCATGACAGTCAGGGCCTTCAGTTCATCCTTGCCTCCTTTGGCTGGGTCTCGTGCCTCATCCCAGGCAGACCAGGCGGCCTCCAGTTCTTGATCTATCTGCTGATGCCACGCCCAGACCCGGCCGTAGTGCTCGGCCAGCAGCGAGGCGACTCTGGCTTCCTTCTCCTCATTGCCTAACTTCAGGTGTTGGGCAAGGGTTTTCCCTTTGTTTTGGATGTTTTTTTGAATGTTTTCGGGCAAAACGGGGTTCATCCATGCCGGCGGGGTACCCTTGTCAATTGCCTTCTGTATTCGGATTGCCGCCTCCACGGCGGTTTCTGCCTGCAGGGCAGAGGTAAATCCTAATGCGAACAAGATTGCAGCAACTCGGTTTCTTTGTGCAGTCATAAAGAGTCTCCTGCTTATCGAAGGAATCTCGGATAAATCTACCCTGGCTATAATATTCTTTCGTCTAATGACAACTCAAGACTTTCTTTTGGAATCGTGATTTTCCCCTGGGAAAATCGATGGTGTGAGGTGGGGTGTTTTTTTATGCTCAACCCAAGAGGAAGTGAAAAAAAACTTGCCAAAATAGATAGGGGCGGTACAATACCATCTGAATGGAGCCCAGGTGGCGGAATTGGCAGACGCGTCAGGTTGAGGGCCTGATGGGGGTAACACCTCGTGCTGGTTCGACTCCAGTCCTGGGCATTGATTGGGGTCCAGGGAGAGAAGTTCCACAGAACAAAGGGGAGTCCAGGGAGTTCCTCGACTTTGTTTTGCCACAGATTCAGCGATATGAGTCTGTGCGCTGTTTGCGGCACTCTCCCTTTGCAGGGGGAGTGCCGCAAATGTTTCAGCAGGGCAATGTTTTTTTAGTGATTGGCGGGACAAGACAGCAGGTAATCCAGCAGCTCGCTGAGTTTGCAGGTGGCCAATCCGACATATTTGTCTGCAGCTCCGTAATAGACAAACAGCGTATCGTTGATGACGACTTTTCCGCAGGGGAAGACGACCCCGCCGCCGTCATAGCATCCCTGGGTTTCATACCATTCTTCGGGCTGGAAAATCCAGTCTTTGGTTCGATGGGTAACCCTGGCCGGATTGTTCAGGTCCAACAGCATCGCTCCGAGGCGGTAGTACCGGTCCGGGCCGACGGCGTGGTAAAGCGTCAGCCAGCCGTGCGGGGTGCGGATGGGCGGGGTATTGCCGCCGATTTTGCATTCCCAATCCTCCTTTGCGGCGGCCAGCAGGGTGCTTTGGGGCCAGTGGAGCAGGTCCTCCGAAAAGGAAATCCACATGGCCGGATGTTCCGTTCCGTATTGGGGGCCGACCCAGCTCATTGGCCTGTGGAGCATCACGAATTTTCCGTTTACCTTTTCGGGAAACAGAATGACATCGCGGTCATCAACCAGAGGGCTGGTAAGACGTCCGGCCCGAATCCAGGTTTTGAAATCTTTGGTCAGGGCCAGGCCGGTAACAGTAGCGTTTTCCCGAATCAGATAGGGAAACTCGGACGGGCTCTGTTTCCAGACCTGGGGTTTTCCGGCAGCCAGCCAGTATCGGCCCGGCGGATAAAAACGGGCGGCGTAGGTGATGTAGTAGTACTCACCGATTTTGATGATGCGGGGGTCTTCAACACAGCCGGCGTCGAATCCGTCGGCACTGGGGCCGAAGACGGGCTGGTCGCTGACACGCTGAAAGTCATAGCCGTTGGAACTGACGGCCAGACCGAAACGGATGACATGGGCTTCGTCATCGCCGGCGGCCCGATAGAGCATCAGCACGCGGCCGGTTTCTTCCTCATACCAGGCGCCGGGATTGGTTGTGACGAAGTTTTCCCAGGAGTTCTTCGGGTTGGGTTTCAGAATCGGATTTTTTGAATAACGAACCAGTTTCATTGATGACTCTCCGTAAATGCAGCGATTAAAGACTTCTCAGCCGACAGGGCTGACTTTCCAGCAATTCGAGGGTCCAGGATTCTTCGGCTTGGGAGGAGGTTTTCAGGCGGCCTTCGAGGGAACAGTTGTCTGTGCCGAGGATGTTCCGCAGAAACGATTTTTTCAAAGACAGCTGGGCATCCGCCGTGGACAGAATGCAAAGCTCTTTGTCCGTCCAGTAGAGCAACAGAACGGCGGCCTGTGAAGCGCGGAACAGGATGTGCTCGTTTTGAAAGGTTTTGGTACCGGCAAAGCGGGCATGGGGGGCCTGATACAGCCAGCCGCAGCCGGTCTGAAGGGCGGAATCGGGCCGCAGTTCCAGCTGCCCTTTTTCAGACGGATAAAGGTCCAGATAATCCCGGAATGTCCGCAGGGCGCCGACAATCGGTTTGGGATGCCCGGTTTCAGTTCCATCGTAGTAGTACATCCCAAAGCCCGCTTCATAGGCCTGTTTGGTTTTGCTGACCCATGGGGCGGAGTAATCAATCAGGGCAATCGGCCAATCAGACTCCATCCAGGACATAGCTCCGTCAAATCCGTTGGCCCATGCATAAAGGTAAATCATCAGTTCTGCTGCTGCCGAATTGTAGATGTCGAGCGTGGAGCCGTCCGGCAGGCGTGTGCCGCAGCTGTATCCGAATTCGCCCAGCGTGATGGGCTTGTCGGGCCAGATTTCACGGAGGCGGTCAAAGGTCGTGACGGCTTTCCGGAGGTCTTCGAAGGAGGTCGGCGGCTGGTAAAGATGATGATTGACAAAATCCAGCCGGCTGTTGGCAGGCAGGGCGGTCAGGAGACTGTTGTAGCCGACGGTAAGAAAAGCCGACGGATGAATGGAGCGGAGGGCAGGGATGTGAAGGTTCAGCCAGTCGGCAAAGGTCTGGTTAACGGCCTCAAAGAAGGGGGCCATGTCTCCGGTCAGTGGCAATGTCGTGTTCCAGCCGTACAGAGACGAGTAATCCCGCGGATGGATATACCGGGCACTCCATCGAGCCAGGATGTTGTAGGCGGCCAGAAGGGCCCTGCGTTCCTCTCGGGACGCCCATTCACTCACAGGCGGCCAGTCGCTGCCGTGCTGGGCGCGGACATCGACCCATTCTTTCTCATAAAGACCTTTGTCGGCGTAGCGGTTGTAGGGGTCATGCTGAATGACGGCGCTGGGACGTCCTGCAATTCGGACGGCACCGACCGTGGTAATGTAGGGTTCGTTCTGCAGGTCGTAGCCGATGACAGCCGGTTCGGCAGAGACAAGGCGGGCCAGGTCTGTAAACAGCTGCGTCAGGTCTTCGCCCTTTTCTTTGGGGTGGGCGGTCGGGTGAAGAAGCAGATAGAGGCCGTATTGGTTTGCCAGATGCAGAATACTGTCCATTTTGCTTTTGTCGGCGTTGAGGCCTTCAATCCAGAGCCGCAGGCAGTTGATGCCGGCGTCGCGGGCCTTGCGAAAATCGGTTTCCCACTTGTCGTAAAAGAAGTTATCGGAAGCGTGGGAGGTCTTGCAGTCGAACGAGCCGATGTAATTGACGCCGAGCATAAAGAACGGTTTGCCGTCGGCGTCGATGAAGTGCTTCCCGTCCGAACTGAGGCGGATGGGTTTTAATCGGCTTTGGGGCCGGGGCATGCGTTTTTCTTTGGCCTGCTTTTCCGCCTCGGCCAGCTGTCGGAGGCGATTCGGCTGCCGGATTTTTTGCAGGGTTTGGAGCAGGCAGTCCTTGAACAGGTTGGATTGATAGAAACCCTCGGTGTGGACGCCGAACAGGAGCCATTGGCCGCCTTTGTATGGGCCCTCGTAGTGTTCAAGGAGGCCGGCGGCGAATCCTCGGGAGCGGTCCCAGGCATCAAAGACCTGCAGGATTCCGGTGTATTTGGATTCGTTGATGTACGGAAATCCGATGGCGGAGGTGCCTTTTAAGGCCATTTTGGTTTGGGCGGGACCTTCGAAAAGGGACTGATGGGGAGCGGGCCGAACAGAAACAGCATCGTCGTATTGGTGAAACGGCTGAGCGGAAAAGATTGGCAGAATCTTTTCGAAGAGAGGTTTACCGAAGCCGTCCGGCAGGTCAATTTTCGCCGTTCCGGCCTGTGCCAGGCAGATTTGATAATCGGCGGGCGGATGCGGAGAATAATCGTAGGACATGCCGAACTGAAGCCAGGCGGCCTTTTCGAGGCAAAGTCCGTCTCCGCGTCCGCCTCGTCCGGGCGGTGAGCCGTCCGGCAGGAACTGGAAACCGGCCGGAAGAAGGACAATTTCCTGCCATTGACGGGGGCAGTCAGCGACGGCCACCCAGCGGCTGCCGTCCTGCTCCCGAATTTCGACGACAAGTTGGCGAAGGTTGTCCGAGCCCCTGACCTTCAGCCAGAGGGCGTTGTGACCTTTTTTGCTTTGGAAGGGGCCGCGGAAGGTGTCCCAGCGGGAGAATTGACGGATAGCTGCTTCAAAACACGTCAACCCGCCTTCCTCCTTTTTCTGCAGAGTGCTGGGAGAGCCGGGATTGTCGCAGTCCCGAGTCCAGCGGGCGGGGTCTTCCTTGGCGAAATCGATGGACAGATTTCGGTCAGCGGTATCCGCCGCCAGCTGCGGCAGGAGTTCCTGCGGGGAGTACCATCGGCCGCGATGCAGAAAGACAGGGATTTCAAAGGCCGGTCCGTTCAGAAGGATCAGGTCGCCGCCGTCTTTCATATATTGCTGAAGGGCTTGGCGGGCCTGATAGGGAAATCGGCGGGGCTGGGCAAACAGCAGGCAGGAGAAACGCTCTGCAGTGACTTTGCCCTCGAGAAAATCATTCCAAGTCAGGGCTGTGAGCGGATAGCCGGCCTGGCGAAGGGCCTGCTCCGCAACAGGGCTTTCCCCGATGAGGCCGATGGAATAGGACTGCTTATCGTTTCCTTTGCAAAAACTGACAGCAAAAAGTCCCAAGAGTACGGCATTGGCAAACGATTTCATTTTTGTTCCTCCAGAAGCGTGAGCCGATCGGGCAGCCCGCTGTCATTTTTATACCAGAAACAGAAGATTCCTGCGATTCCGATTAGAAACAAAAGTGTTGTGATAGTGAAGGCCTTGTAGGTGCCGAGCATCAGCTGCATCGGCATCAGATACATACAGACCATCCAGATGAAGATGAAGGGCAGCGACAGCAGGTCGTTTTTGTGTTCCTGCCAAAGCCGTTGGCGGGTTTCCGGGTCAAGGCGTTTGACAAAGGGTCCCCAAAGTCCGAAGGGTTTGGTAGTGCAGTAGAAATTCTCGAGCGTTTGTTTGTCGGCGGGACCGGCAACATAAGTCCCCCAAACGGTAAAGACCAAAGAGGCCAGCGTCAGGACAATAAATTGTGTCTGTTCCGTCCAGTCGGGCCAATAGATGCGCTGGATGACGGCGGCGGCCATTCCGCCGAAGGTGCCGATGGCAAAGCCGGCGCCGTTGAACCGCCACCAATAGAGCCGCAGCACGCTCGGAATCGCCAATCCGGACAGCAGGCCCATGGTAATCCAGCCCCAGATGTCGTTGATGCTCTTGGCGTAGTAGCCCATGAAAAAGCCGACGGCCACCATCAGAACAGTAAAGATATAGCTGGACCAGAGCAGTTCCCGTGTTTGGGCTTTGGGACGCAGGTAGGCCTGGTAAATATCGCGGGTAAAGAGGGCGGCGGCCATGTTGACCGTGGAGTCGAAGGTGGACATCGTGGCGGCCAGAAGACTGACCAGAATCAATCCCTTCAGGCCGGCGGGAATCATATAGAGCAGGGCGGCGGGCAGGATTTTTTCGGCCAGCACGGTGCCTTCATAACTCACATAAGGCAGGTGAACCGCCCAGTCTTTGCCGAGGACGGATTCGAGGGTTTTGGCCAAATCGGGATAGGCCGCCGAGGAGTTGGCGATTGTAGAGAGCATATCCGACCACTGGGCTTTGGAAAGGTTGGGCAGGGCCCGATGAATTTGCTCGGCAGCGGCGGCGAACAGGTCGGGGGAGGGGAACATTTCTTTAATCAGATAAATCCCGAGGACCGCATAACCCATCATCATCGGCCAGCGGAAGGTCAGCAGAGCGGACCAGAGGCAGGCGATTTTTCCGCATTCTTTGTCGCTGCGGGCGGCGAAGTACTGAGGAGTATTGCCCGTGCCCAGCCCGACAATGATGTTGCGTAAAATCAGAAAGATGGTGAACATCATCAGGCATTCGTACATTTCGTAGCCGGGGGGCATGTAGGTTTTCCATTGCGGAAAGGAAGTCATCCAGTCGGTACTGCCGGTGACTTCCTGAGCCAGTCGAGATAATTCCTCGGGACTGCCGATTTTTCCGACGGCGACGACAATGACCAGGACGGCCCCTAAGAAAATGAGAAAGGCCTGAAGAATATCACTATATACTACTCCGTAAAAGCCGGACGTGACGGTGTATAAGGTAGTAACGACGACCAGAATCAGCGAAGCGGCTGCGGGCGACAGCTGAGGGATAAAGGTGGACACAAAGAGTCCGGACCCCTTGACCAGGTAGGCAAGCATTCCGATGGTAAAGACGATTCCGGCGACGGCCGAGAGGATTCGGGCTGCATGCCCGCCCCAGTCTGTTCCGAAGCGGTAGGCCTGCCATTCGGCTCCGGTCATACAGCCGCTTCGGCGATGCCATTTGCCGGTCCAGGCCATTACAAAGACCAACCCGAGCGGCACTCCGCCGCGAAATTCGAGGAAAAGCCCCCGCGGTCCCAGCAGAAACAAAAGGGAGGTAATCAGCATCGTGCCGGTCATATCCAGCGACCAGCCCATGCCGGAGATGCCGATGGCCCACCAGGGCAGGGATTTTCCGGCCAGAAAGTATTCTTCCATCGAGCCGGAAGCGCGTTTCTGCAGGAAGAAGCCCAGGCCGATCAGGGCCAGAAAATACAGAACAATCAGGATATAGTCGAGGGTTGTCAAGTACTGCATAGGATACTCCTCATCCATTCTTGCTGGTTTGCTTGAGGGGTTATCGATTCATGGTTTGGTCGATTGTCTTAAGAAACTCCGTCAGGTATTTGTCGTAATGCGGGCCGGCCTGGTTTCGCGTCTGGACGATAATCAGACGGTTTTCGAGGTCCACGCGAAAGACAGCGGAGGAGGCGGCTCCATGGCCGACAACACGGGAGCTGAATAGATACGCTCGGCCGGTTTTATCGGCATCCGGGTTTTCTGCGGGCATCCAGGTCATTCCGATCCCCCAGTCTTTCTGGACAGCGGGATAATACGTATTTAAAGGACAGGGCAGAAGCCGCTGGAGGGTTTTTTCGGAGAAGAACCGTCTGCCGCCGCAGACGCCGCCGTTGAGGATGAGCTGGCCGATGCGGGCGATGTCCATCGGGGTGCTGGTAGAGCAGGTGGCCATATCATCAAGGACGGTATGGCTCATCCCGAGGGGCTCAAAAATCTGTTCGTGCATCAGCCGAAAAGCGCTTTTGCCGGCAATCATCTCCATCGCTTTGCCGGCCAGGTCATACCCCATCCCGTTGTATTCATGCACTTGCCCGACAGGCAGCTGCGGGGCGGCCAGGGCCAGAGCATTTTCAAGCCAGGGATTGTGCATCCCGCCGAATTCGTAATGACCGCTCAGGCCGGTTGTATGGGTAAAACAGTGACGGAATGTGACGGCTTTGGGACCTTCGACAGACCAGTCCGGCAGAAAAACACCAACGGGCTGGTCGATGTCGGCCAATCCCTGCTCGACAAACTGGGCGAAAAGCATTCCGCTCATCAATTTTGTGATAGAAGCCATGAACATCGGGGTATCCACGGTCATGGGGGTGCCGTCCGGCAGGGAACCGAAGGCCTCATGAAAGAAGATGACTCCGTTTCGGGCCAGCAGGACGGCAAAAGGCTCGCGGCTTTCTTCGTACCATTTTTGACAGAGCTGACGGATTTGCTGGGGGGCGTCCGGGCTGAAACCGGCTTCCTGCGGGGAGCCGGGCCGAAGCTCAACCGACGGTTCCTGAGTCGGCGGCGGGGGCAGCAGTTTCCGGGCCGGCTCGGAAAGGTTGAGGATTTTTCGCTTCAATTGCAGGTGGAGTTCATCGTTGGCGATTTCAGGTGTGCGGGCTTTGGGGGGCAGATAATCAAATCGCTCCGGTTCGGAGAGAAAACCCAAAAGAACAGGACCGTAAGGGTCGGATTCGAGGAATTCTACAAAGGCCTTTCCGGCCCAGGCGGCAAGGAGCGTCTGGTTGGCCTCCCAGGCAGAGCGGGACAGCCCCAGATTCTCCAAGAAATCGACTTGAGCATGAGGTTTGCCGTGCCAGGGGTGCCACCAGGGACGGGAACGATTATAAAGGACAAAACGGGTATCATTTCTCCAGGGATGCGAATTGGGGGGGATTGCATAAAACGTGGCTGAATGTCGGATGAGGTGTCCGTCCGGCAGTTTCAATTCGGCATAGGCCAGATAACGACCGGATTTTTGACAGGAAACTGTTTCATTCAAGGCACTGTCAAACCAGCGGACGGAAGGTTTTTCCGCACCGGTCAATTTCTGGACTAAATAGCTGTCAGACCACATGAGGGCCGGGAAAGAGCCGCCGGCTTCAAAAAGATAACCCCATTTGCTTTCCGGGACTAAAGCCAGATTTTGAAGGGACCGAATTACCTCGGAATCAAGATTAGCGATGTTTTGAGTACGGGTTGCAGAAAGTGACTCACTCTGTTTTTGAGCAAAAGAAACATAACAATCTGTATAAAAAAGACTTACAAAAGCAATAAGGGTGAAAAACCTGGGTTGGCGTTTCCCGCAAGCATCTGTCATGTTAAAAAACCTTTCATTCTTTAAAAGAAGTAAAGTACTTTATCAGGTCATTATAGGCGTTTTTTATCAAAAGAAAAGAGTTTTTTGGAATCTTTTTTGAAGAAATCTCAAAAAAACTGAGGAACTCGGCAAAAAACAACGGAAGAGCAAGAATTTATGTAAGATATTAATATATATCGACTTATGATTTTTCTTCTTTTAGGTTTCAGTAAAGTATTTTATTATCGGAGCTGGACAGAAAGATTTGTAAATGCTTTTTTCTCAACGAATTGCATTTGATTTCTTAAAAATTTTTAAAAAATGCAAAAAATTATTGACAAATATCTTATTTTGATGATAAAGTACTTTAGTAGTTTTTGAGTTTTTTGAAGGGAAAAGGAATGAAGAAACCATCCATGCCGCAACTGAAAGACATCGCTTCCGCCGCCGGCGTATCTATGGCGACTGCGTCCATCATCCTTCGAAACGGAAACGGGCGTTTTGCGGAGGAGACTCGACAGCGGGTTCTGGAGGTGGCCAAACGGCTCGGCTGGCGGCAGAACCTGCTGGTGCAAAGCATTCAGACCGGCAAGACACGCACGATTGGGGTTTTGATCCCGCCCTTTGACTCGTACTGGACGAACGTACTGACCGGAATCCATCAGGTGCTGACCGAAGCGGATTATATGCCGATTACCTTGTGGGTTGGGGATGGGGAACGGTTTGCGGATGACGGACAAGGGCTTGAGCAGATTCACAAACTGGTGGACCGGCGTGTAGAAGGGATACTGGTCTGGCCGGACTTTGCGGCCTCTTATAAAGATTATTTCCGTGAACTGATTGAGCGGGGCATCCCGCTGGTGGTTGTAGACCATGCTTTGGAGGACTGCCGGCTGGCGGATTCCGTTCAGACGGACGAAGAACTGGGCGGCCGGCTGGTGGCGGAACATCTGCTGAATCTGGGACACAGGAATATCGGATGTCTTACTGAATTTGAAAAGGATGCCCGAAGCTGGCAGCTCCGCCGGCAGCGGTATTTTGAGTTTGCGCTGCGAACGCTGGCCCCCGATGTGCGGTATCGGGTGTGGCACCTGAAAGAGGAAGGGGGCAATGCGATTCAGCTGGCTAAGGAAATATTGCTGATGAAGGACCGTCCGACGGCGATTTTTGCCGAGACGGACCATTTGGCTTATGATTTGTATCTGGCGGCGGCGGATTTGGGGGTTCGTATTCCCGAAGACCTGTCGGTAGTCGGCTTTTCCGATTTGGATTTTTCCCGACAGATGCGTCCTCCGCTGACGACAGTTCGTCAGAACGGCATTGAGGTGGGCAAGTGCGCCGGCCGGGCCATTGTTCAGCGCGTTGAAAAAGAAGTAACAGGACCAGCGGCAACCATTCGGGTCAGCTGCGAATTAATCGTTCGGAATTCTACGGCAAAACCTTCTTGTTAGGTGAAAAAATGCTTTTTGTTGATCGGCAGGAAAGGAGAATGATGATGAAGAAGAGTTTGAGGATGCAGTGGATTGTGAGCGTCTGTTTGGCGATACTTTTCTGCGGGGCGTCGATGGGGGCTCAGAAGGTGATTGAGTGGAAGTTTGACGGCAGTCTGGCCGACAGCAGCGGCAATGGACTGGATGGGATTGCGTTTGGGACGCCCGCTTATACGGCCGGTGTGAGCGGACAGGCCTTTGTGTCAGACGGGACGAATTGCGTGTACCGAACCGGCATCAGCACGGCACTGCTGCCGGTCCTGGCTGCGGATACCTGGAGCGTCAATGTCTGGGTGTATCCGACGGAAAATCCGCGAGACTGGCGGACGCTTTGGTGTTTGGGTGAGAAGCCGGATGCGAGCAAAAACTCGCGGGCTGTTTATGCGTCCGGCTATGTCGATTATGGCGGACTGATTACGTTCGTCGGAAGAACAACCACAGCAACCACCTATATTTCTTCGATGATTCCCTGGGATATTAACCAGTGGCAGATGATTACAACGACTTACGACGGGCGGATTGTTCGCATTTATAAAAACGGTGTTCTGATTGCGATGAGGAATACGACATTCATGGATGCACCGGGAGAAGTTCGGATTCCTTCCAATCCCTGGAATTCCTATGATTTCTTCATCGGACGGTTTGATGAGTTCACGGTCTGGCGGGGCGTCCTGACGGCGGATGAAATCCGGAATCTGATTGTTCCGGGGGTTTTGGCGGAAGTTCCGACCACCCGTCAGGTGGCGTATTACAAGATGGAGAATCCATCCGGCTTTGTGATGCCGGATTATTCCGGGCTGGGCAATAACGGACAACTGTGGGGATATACGGACCCCATTTCGGATTGGCTTGCCGAAGGATACAGAGGGGATGCTTTGTTGTTTGACGGCCACCAGAAGATTGATTTGCCGTTTTGTGTTTCCCAGCCGGTCAATTATACGGTCAGTTTCTGGTTCAAATCCGGCGAGCAGCCGTATTGGACAGCGTTTTATTCGGAAAAACAGGTGTCTGATCCCGGTGGCGGACTGGCGAAAGGTACACAATTTCTGATTCGTGCCAACAATGCAGAACTTCAGGTCATCAGCAAAGAAAGAGATTATAATACGTTATTTTTGATAAAAGCAGACGCCTCGGCCTATCTGGACGGACAGACGTGGCATCATTTGGCGGTCGTTGCGGACGGCGAGGCAGCGAAGGCAACGTTATATTTGGACGGGCAGGAATTCGCCTGGGCGGATTATCCCCGCAGCTCTCACAAAACCCGAACGCTGTCTGCGGCTATCGGCTACAGTTGGGCGGATGATGGATTTCTGGGGGAATGGGGAGAGCCCTATATCGATGAAGTGACGATTTGGAATGGGGCCCTTACTCCGGCGCAGATTCAGGCGCTGGCAGCCCGTTCGAATCTCAATAACGACCTGAAAGTGGATATGACCGATGCTGCCGCGGTCAGCGCAGACTGGATGGAAGATACCGTTCTGGATCCGGGCGAGTTGCTGGTGGCCGATGATATGGAAGGGACGCTGGACCGCTGGAGTGTTTATGCCAGCCCCCGCTACAGCGGCACAGGCACCATCAGTCAGACGAGCAATGCGTATGCGGGCAATTACGCCCTGCGGTGGGATTATGTGCTGCCGGCGACATCTCCGGCGGACCCGAACAATTACACGAGCATCCTTTATGACTTCGGACAGGTGAAAGATTTGTCCGGTTTTCAGAAGGTTTCTCTGCGGCTGTATCGGCATCAGAATAACAGCGAGGAAGATATTCTTTTCCTGAAGTTTATCGATGAAACTATGCAGGTTAAAGCGGAGCAGTGGATTGTCGGAAGCGGCGCGACGGTCCAGCCGGTTGATCAGTGGTCCGAATGGGTGATTGACCCGAATTCGCTTCTGGGACCCGGCGGTGTCGGCACAGCAGACGAAGGAGACTTGACGGAGATTCGCTATATTCTGATTGGTACCGGCAGCAGCGATCGGACGGACGCCCGTTCAGGCCGAATCGATATCGATGAGTTCAGGTTTATCCGGGAGCCGGTTTGTTCGGGAATCCCGCAGGCGGATTTGAACAAGGACTGCAAGGTGGATATGGATGATTTGTTTATCCTCGTCGAGGAATGGCTGCTGGGGATTCAATAAAAAAATTCTCGGAGGGCGGGGCGGAAAAGGAATCCGTTCCGCTTTCCGAAAAGACAAAATCAGGAGAGATAATCATGCGAATTCGAAAGGCCTTTACATTAATTGAGCTGCTGGTGGTGATAGCGATTATTGCCCTTCTGCTGTCGATTATCGTCCCCTCCCTTTATAAAGGACGCGAATTGGCACGGATGGCGGTCTGCGGGACCAATCTGAAATCTTTGGTGATGGCGGCACGGCTCTGGGCGGATGACAACAACGGATATGCAGTGGCGCTGAAATGGTGGCGAGACCCGATGCACACCCACCCTAACGGGCAGGTGGAAGACAATTCCAAGGTTTCACTGATGCCGTATCTGGCCGCCTCCATCAAGAACAAAGGCGATTCTCTGGTCTGTCCGAGCGCTGCAAATGTCAAATTTTATGCGTTGAGTGAGGATTACCAAACCCAGGGACATGAGCAGACTTTTACCTATGCCGTAAACGGGTATATGGTTCTCAATTACAACAATCGAACGCCCGGAGTCATTGACGGTCCTCGCTATGATGAGGTGGGCAGCGGACGCGAGAACGGTCCGCGAACGGCCAAAGGCGGGTATATGTACTGGGATGAGCGGGGGTCCACCAAACTGTCCACGATTCGCAATCCGGCACGGACGACCTATTTTATGGACCATGAATATTATTTCATCGCCCGCTGGTTTTTTGACCCGACTCGGAAACCGGAAGAGATTCAGAGCGACCAGCGGTTTTGGTTCCAGACCCGGTGGCATCAGAAACGTCCTGCGGATATTTACGGCATCGGGATGATCGGCTGGGTGGACGGGCATGTGAGCCGCGAGCCGAGGGACTTTGCAGAGGTTGTGCCGAACAGTGAATCCGGACGCCGCTGGACGATGTACTTCTACGGCCAGTAGCGGCTGCTTTCCGGCCGATTCGGAGGAGCGGGAAGGTGTTTTGCCCTAGAGTCATCCTGGTTCGTCTGCTGATGCTTTGCCTGCCGGCCGCAGCCGCAGGCGGGGCGGAGGTGACGTTCGATGCTGATACGGTCTCGCATCCGTTCGGCGGTCTGGGGGCGCAGATTTGGGCCGGCGACAATTCCATCACACCGCTGCTGACTTCGCTGAAGATTCGCTATGTGCGGCTGGAGGCGACTCCGAATTGGGCCTCCGTTTCGCAGACGCCGCCGACCGACGGGCTTCGCTCTTCCTTTGACCAATATGTGGCTGCTAATTACGGCTCCTCTCGGCTCAGTGCTATGCAGAATACCTGTCAGCTCCTTCGCCAGCTCGGAATTGCCGCGGTGTTTAATCAGTTTCATTATCTTTCTGCGTGGAGAAACGTCTGGGGGGCTTTGAAACCGGAACACCACCAGGATGTTGCCCTCTTGTGGGGGGCGCAGCTGGCTTATCTGCGGTCTTATGGAATTGTGCCGGAGTATGTGGATTTGTTCAACGAGCCGGAAGGGACGTGGAACTGCCGGGTGCCGCCGGAACAGTATAACGATGTGCTCAAGCGGGTCCGGCAGGAACTCAATGAGCGGGGCTTTGAATCCGTTCAGATTGTCGGGCCGGGGCTGGCCTATCTGGACCATAACGGCGGCGGGGCTCTCTGGGTGGGGGCGCTGGATGAAACAGCCGTCGCTTCCTTAGGGGCGTTTGCGACTCATGCCTGGGATGAGACGTTCCTGCAGGGGTGCGGGCCCGAATTCCTGCGGCAGCGGTGGCAGCCGTTTTATGCAGCGGTACGAGCGAAAGACCCGCTGGGACAAAAGCCCATATTTGTAACGGAGTATATGACCGGCAATCGTATTTTCCACGGGGTTGAGTATCCTTCGCCCGGTTCTGCTTACACTTATTCGGCGTCGGACACGGTTCCGTTTGCCGTTCGGGTGTTTGAGAACACGCTTTCACTGCTGAACGGCGGGGCGTCGGTCCCCTTTGTCTGGGAGGCGGCCGATCAGAGCTGGTCGGATTCAGGCTGGGGGCTTCAGCGCCGGGCGGCGGACGGAAGCGTCAGGCGGCCGGTTTATTATGCTTTAAGGATTTTGACGGATTTGGTTCCGCCCGGGGCTCAAGTCCTGTCGGCAGGACCGCAGGAACAGGGGATTTACTGTGCGGCGTTTCGTTATGACAAAGGGATTGTTTTGGCGGCGGTGAACGGTACGGAAAGCTCGCAAAGCCGTCTCGTTCGCCTGAACAGCTCTCAGCCCAAAGAATGGGTTTGTGCGCTGAGTTATTCCGCGGAGGGAATCGGGGACGGAAGCCGTTTTCTTCATTTGGCCGAACCGAATTTGATAGAACTGACTCTGCCGTCTGATACGGTGCTGACGGCGGCCTTTGAATTTTCGCCGAATCAGCCGCAGAAGGTGCTGGAATGGAAATTTGAGGGCAGCCTGACGGATTCCAGCGGCTGGGGGAATGATGCAACAACAGCCCAGGGCGGTTTTCGGTTCGGCAAAGGGCGAATCGGGCAGGCCCTGTCGCTGGACGGCACGGAGGTCTTGATTGAGTTGGTGAATGGAGCCAATCTGCCGCTGAATGCCGACGATGACTGGTCGATGAATCTGTGGGTTCGTCCGAATGCGTCGATTTCCATCGGCGGAGATTATCATGCGCTGGCACTGGCGGCCTTCGGGACGAACAGCTGGTCCAAAAACGGAAACGCCCGAAGCATCGGCAACTGGGGATGGGGAAAGGGAATCAGTTTTTACAGCACGACAATGGTGCCGACGTATGCAAATGTTCCCTACGATGCGGGCGTCTGGCAGATGATTACGATCACCTATGAACATGCTCTCTGGCAGCAGCAGGGCACGGATACTACGGGCCAGGCCCTGAAGATTTATAAAAACGGAAATCTCATTGCTTCGTTTAACCCGCAGGGACGATACTACACGGGGGGATTTCGCACGGCGGATAACCGTGTTTCCATTCTGCCGGTAATTCCGGACCAGGCGCCGAGGCGGTTTGCAGGAAAGCTGGATGAGTTTGCAATCTGGAAGGGAGTTTTGTCGCCGGCGCAGATTCTGGGGATGGCGGTTCGCCAGATGCCGGCAGCGGATTTATCCGGAGATGGAGAAATTGATCTAAACGATTTGCAAGTGCTGTGTACTTATTGGCTTGAGGAGGGTTCTGACTATGCGGCAGACTTGAATAACGACGGAATTGTCAATTGGGAAGATTTTCGTGTGTGGAGTGTGTGGAGAAATAATCCGGAAACCTTTTAACCTTTTTTGGAGGAAAGAAAGATGAAGAAGTGTTTGGCAATTTTGATGGTTTTGGGCTGTATCGGTCTTGTTCAGGCGACGTTCGTGACGGTTGTGGATAACTTTGAAGGATATGCCGACAGCGCGGCTTTGAATGCGGCCTGGGTGGTCAATCCGAATTCAAACATAACCAGCGAAACACTCGAATCAGTACTGAACGGCAAGTGTATGCTGATTCAGAACAATCAGAACTCGCCCTATTATGCTCAGACCAAGTATGCTTTGCCGGGGGCTGTATGGCAGGTTCATGGGGTTAATCTGACCTATCCGGGATATTATATGATTAAGATGACCTTCGCGGTTCCCAAAAACGATGGCGTTGCACCGTGGGGGACACTGGGCGGTTCCGGCGGCGATGTGTTCCTGAGCATGTTTGACTGCTGGGGACAGAAGGTGTTTGGAGCCAGCTACCCCGGCGATGTGACCCCCAGCGGCACAGGGTGGCCGAATGGGATAGTCTGGGAGATGAATTTTGCCGACTATACGGTTCCGGGAATGAATCTGGAGAACGTGATGTATATCACAGTTGGGTATGATAAGACGTATTATGGCACCGGAGCCCTTTTTGTGGACGACATTACTCTGGTTGGGATTCCGGAGCCGGCTACATTGGCTCTGCTGACCGTCGGGGGATTGATGGTTCTGCGCCGCCAGCGGTAAAAGATCCCGAATTGTTTGATGACTGAACTGAAGGCAAAAAGCCGTCTTTCCAGATGGCTTTTTGCTTTTTTAAATGGTGAGAAATCGCTTTTTCTGAAAAACGGGGTACTTATAAAAGATATAACGGATGTATATAGTCCAGAGTAGGGTGCATCAACAAGGGTTTTGATCTGGAAAAGTGATTTTTTTGGTAAAAAAGAATCCTTTGGGGATAAATAAGTTGAGAGGGAGAGGGACTGTCAAAGGGAATCGTGTAAATGCAGGAAGAAAAGGAACAAAATCAGGAGCAGTTTTTGCGTCTGCTGATGCTGAATGATAAGCGAATTTACGCTTACATCTTATCCTTTGTCCCGAATGCAGCGGATGCGGATGATATTATGCAGGAAGCGTCAGCGGTGATGTGGCGGAAATTCTCCTCTTTTACCCCCGGGATGGATTTTGTGGCGTGGGCTTTAACGATTGCCCGGTACCAGATTCTTTCCTATTTCAAGAAAAAAAAGAGCAGGAAACTCTGTTTAAGTGAGGCCCTTGCCGAATCGCTCGAACAGGAGGTTGTCCGGGCACTGCCGGAGATGGACCTGCGGATTGGTGCAATGAAAAAATGCATTGATAAACTTACCCAAATGGATCGGTATATTCTCAAGCTCCGGTATGAGAAGGACTTAACACTGGAAAATATCGGGGCGCATATTTCCAAGTCCACGCGGGCGACTTATTACGCTTTGGTTCGAATTCATCGGTTTCTGCTTCAGTGCATCAAACAAACTCTTGCCGAGGAGGCGGCTCGATGAGTTCTTTGCCGAATGAATTCTATGACTGGGTTTTGGCGGAGCTCTACGGGCTGGCAACCGACGAGCAGACCTCTCAATTGTCGGCTCTTCTGGAAACGAGTCCCCAAGCCCGTCGGGAATACATCGATTTTCTTTGTGTGTATGCGCATCTCCATCGGCGAAAAGGGGCTTCTTTGTTCCTCGAAGGGACGCCGGATGATTCTCTTCTGAATGAAAACACTTGGCAGCTTCTGGCGGAAGAGGAAAAAAAGGCAGAGGCGGTATGTGTGGAGCGCTCTCCGGAAGAGCCGGTTCGCGCGGCGGAGGCTCCGACGGTTTCTGTACGGACTCCTGTGAGCAAGTTTTCCGTCTATTCGCTTCTTGCATCTGCAGCGGCTTTGATTTTTCTGATTGCTTACGCATATCTTTCTCCGCTTCGAACCAATGGAGTAACGGTCGGACGTCTGCAGCGGACAGTCAATGCCGTATGGCGGGATGCAAGCGGCCGTCATCTGTCCGACGGCAGTGAACTCTATCCGGGGCCAATGCATCTGGTTAAAGGATTGGCGGAAATTGTTTTGGAAGGGGGGGCAACGGTTCTTGTGGAAGGACCGTCTGCCTTTACACTCGAGACCCCGGTCCAGATGTACCTTCAGGAAGAACGCATTGTCGCATCGATGAAGGGGGCGGGAAAACAGGCCTTTGTGGTGCGTTCTCCGACAGCCAGTTTGGTGGACTATGGAACAGAGTTCGGCGTCTACGTCCAGCAGAATGGACAGACGGAAACTTATGTCTATGAAGGGTCTGTCCAAATCCGCGATTCTTCGGACCCGGTGAAGTTTGCTAAAAGTATGCTGCTGAAGGCCGGTCAGGGAGCGGCGGCGGATGAACAGGGACGGCTGGCGGCAAAAGCCGTGAATCCCTATCATTTTGTTCGTCCTTCGGAGGCGGAGGTCTTCGAGCAGGCATCCAAAATCGGCGGCTATTACCGGTGGCGTTCGTGGGTGTACCGGCTGCATCGGGAAGACCCCTCTCTGGCGGCGCATTACTTTTTTGAACGGGATTCGAACAATCCGGAGCGGCTTATCAATGCAGCCGGCGGCGGAGCCGAGCGGGAGGGGGTATTTGGAGATGTCAGTCGAAATAAACCCGCTTGGGTCAGCGGACGCTGGCCGCAAAAAGAGGCAGTGCGGTTTGAACGGGGGAAAAATCAGGTTATTTTGATTGGACCTCAAGCGGGTCTTTCGTTTGGGTCGCCGCTGACGATTTCGACATGGGTCTATTTCCCGGACAATCAGCATTGGGGCGGGCACTTGATTTCCTGCCGAGAAAAACATCGGGTGAATTATCAGTTTTCCCTGTTTGATGACCGGTATGTTTACAATTATCAAAAGACTCGGTTTGAGTTTCGTCAGTATGACGGGGCGGGGAAAGCAGGTTTTTACAGCCAGCCGTTCGTGCCGCAAAGCGGAGTTTGGTATCATTTTGCGGCGGTGTATGACGGAAAAGAACTTCAGATTTATGTGAATGGAGATTTGTTCCAGACGGCTCCCTATGAAGGGCTGAAGGAGACAGAGCCGGCGGAGATTATTTTGGGGGCGATGAAGATTGACGGGTATGTTCTGCCGGAGGGAGATTTTGACGGGGTCGTGGATGAACTGATGATTTTCCGCCGGTGTTTGACGAGCGGGGAAATTCGGGAATTGTATGAGAACGGTAAACCGTAACTTGACTGAGGAAAGAGAAATGAAGAAGGTGTTCAAGTCCGGCCGTCGCGGGGGGTTTACGCTGATTGAACTGCTGGTTGTGATTGCAATCATCGGGCTGCTGCTGTCGATCATTATTCCGGCGATTGGGAAGGCCAAAGACATCTCCAAGCGGATTGTCTGCAGCAGCAATATTAAGCAGATCGGTGTAGCCCTGCGGACCTACAGCCAAAGTTATAATGACAGGCTGATTCCAATGTATCACTTGGGCGGAAACTATGCAGGGAATCAATATGACCCTTCGGCGTCCGGCACAAGCGGCGGTGTGACTAATGTAAAGCCGCAGCCGTATAATGCGGTCATTACCCATCAGGGCAGTCTGCTGCTGAGCAACAGCCGGCCTCGCCCGTTTCATTTGGCGGTCTTATATGATTTGGATTATTTTACCGAGCCGAAGGCCTTTTATTGTCCGGCTCAGCCGCGGATCACGGATTATCCGTATCCCTATTATTATGAAGCGTACACCGAGCGGGGCTCCTGGGGGACCTATGTGCCGACCTACGGCGGACATGCTTTTGTGAGGACATCCTATAATTACTGGATTTACGATAAGAAGTTTTTCAGTCAGTTGGGCATTCGGCCGGTGGTAGTGGACAACCTGCAGGAATGGGAGGTGATTCCGCATCGGCAGAATCGCAGCCTCAGTTCCGCTCCGCAGGGCGTTTCCGCCCTGTTTGGCGACGGACACGTCAGTTTCTGTATGGACCGGAATATTTTCAGTGCAGAGACGTGGAACAACCGAAATCGTGCCGGGGATGGATATTCCAACGGTCCGGGAGATGATGTGCAGACATTTGAGAAGATTTTGCGGGCGATTCAGGGAGACCAATAACAGCGTAAAAAACCGTGTGAAGTGTGGTGTGTGCGTAGTGAAGGTGTGGACCAATCCGTCTTTGTGAACCTGCCGCAGGGCGGATGAAACCAAATAGGCAGGTACGAAAAATGTGGAGGAAAGATGATGAAAAAGATATGTGTTTTGGTCTTGGCTTTTTTGGCAGTTCCGGCGTTCTCAGACGTGATTACGCTGACAGCCCCGGATACTCTGGGGCAGTCTTCCTTTAACAGCGGGCTGCATTGGAGCGACGGCCAGCCGCCGAATGCGGCCAATGATTATGTAGTGAGCATTGCTCAGCTGCGGACTCCCGCGGATGGAGGCAGCTATGTTTTCGGCGGCAATTCGCTGACCATTAACACCGGCGGGATTCTGATGTACAAAGGAACCGGTACGGCCGGCAGCATCACGGTGAATAATCTCATCGGCAATGGGGGCAGCGTAATTGACCATCGCAATGGTGTGGGAGATGTCTGCAACTTGTATGGAAACATCTCTATTATTGCGGATTCGGTGATGTATGCCAAGCAGGGGCCGATTAATGTCTATGCAGCCATCAGCGGCAGTGCCAAAATTACGAACACCGGGTCGGATGGAGCCGGCAGGACCCTGACGTTTTATTCGTCGGCCAATACGTTTACAGGAAGCATCGTTAACAACGGACGGTTTGTGCTGGCGGATGATGCTGTGCTGCGGTTTGTGATTGGCGCAAGCGGCGTCAATAACAGCATTTCAGGGACCGGTCCCCAAAATGATTTCTATGGGGATTTTATCTTCGATTTGAGCGGAGCGGGAACGAATGTAGGAGACAGCTGGACAATCGTCAGCACGTCTGCGAAGACCTTTGGTTCTACCTTTAACGTAGTCGGGTTTACGGATGTGGATGGACTGATCTGGAAAAAGCATGCCAACGGCGTCTTTTATCAGTTTGATGAGTCCACCGGTGTGCTGAGCGTGATTCCGGAGCCGGCTTCGATGATGCTGCTGGGACTGGGCGGACTGCTGTCTGTGTTTCGGAAACGGTAAGAAGTGCCGGAGATGAATCAAAAGGATTTTAGCGGAGGAAGAAAGATGCAAAGGTTTTTCCTTCTTTTCCTGATGCTTGGGATAATCCCTGCCGCTGAAGCGGTTTTGATTGATGATTTTCAGGGGTACACAGCCGGGCTCATCCGGGACGGAGTGACCGGAGGAGTTTGGACGGAGATTACAGCCGGAACCTCTTTTGCAAGGATTGGGGAGGATGCAGGAAATCTTTTCCTGCAAACCGGATGGACAGGAGGCGGCCGCGGGGCTTTTCGTTCCATTCCTGCTGTTCCGAATACGTCTTCGGCCGTGACTTTATTTCTCCAGGTGTATGCCGGAAACAGTTTGCAGGATACGAGTTTCGGATTGGCTGATCAAATAACCACATCAGCGGCCAACTGGGGTGATTTTGAGGTTCAGATGGCTCTGGGAAACGGGGATGACAGCCAGCATGTCAACCTACGGGCTCGCGATGGAAGCACTGTGGAGACGTATCTGGCTTTGGAAATCGGCCGATGGTACAATATCTGGGCGGTTATCGACCAGACCAGTGACTGGTTTGATATGTATGTCACAACCGGCAGTGATTCGGCTGTTGGGATGTCTCCGATTAATCCGGATCCAATTAATTTTCGGAACGGGACCATAGCGGATTTGTCATATTTTCTGGCGCTTACGAACTACCGAGACTTCAACTATCGGATTGACAACATTTATCTGATGGATGGAGTGAATTTGGCGAATCCGATGATTCCGGAGCCGGCTTCGATGATGCTGCTGGGACTGGGCGGACTGTTGAGCGTTCTTCGCAGGCGGTAAAAACGGACAGAACCGGCGGTTGCAGTTGTTTCGAGTGAAACGTTCAAGAGACGGGCTGTTCTTGCCGAAAAGCTTGACAGCCCGTCTCTTAAAAGAAGGGGTGTTTTGTTTTTGACATCGGGGGGGAGAAAGGGGGCAGGAATTGGAGTAACAACGAAAACTTTTTGTGTAGAAAGGAACTCTGATGAAGAAGTTGGTTTTTCTGGGATTGTTTATCGGACTGGCCGTGTCCGTACAGTCGGCTCTCGTAGATGATTTTGAAAGTTATCAGCCGGGGGTGATTACGCAGGTAACCGGCGGCAAATGGGTGCCTGTTTACGGCGGTGCCGGTACGGACCCAGGGGCGGATTCGACGGTTCGGCAGATAGCGGTTGACCCGACGAATCCCTCGAATCGGGTGATTTATGTGGAAACCAACAACACCGGTCAGTATGGAATGTATGGGGTGATTCCGTCGGCGGATGCCGTCAAGGACGGCACGATTGGTACGTTGTTCTGTCAGTTTTATGTGACGACGACGGCACTGGACCAGTCCTTCGGCCTCACGTCGATTGATTCACCGACCAGCGGCGGATTTGCCAATTTTAACTGTCAGGTCGCTCTGGTGCGGGGAAACCTGCTGGTAAGAAACGGCGGCTCCTCTCAGACCGTCGGAACCTTCCAGGCCAATACATGGTATTATCTCTGGATTGTCGTAAATAACAGCAGCAATACCTATTCCGTTTATATCAAAACAACACCGTCTGCGGCCACGGCGGCAGACCGTGTGGCAACGGATTTCGCTTTCCGCACGAGTGGAACAGACGGAGATTTGGACCGGTTTTATACTATTGCCAACTATGGTTCCAACATCACGGCGGGCACACGGCTTCATTTTGACAACATTGTGACCAGTCCCGGCGAGAATCTGTCGGTGTATGTGCCCGGATCGGCCTATAATCCATCTCCGGTGAATGGGGCCACAAATGTTCTGCTGGATGCGGTGCTCAGCTGGAATACAGGTGTGGACCCGAACAATCCTTCACAGGTCAATCCGAGAATTACCAAACACTATTTGTATCTGCGTCATACGGACCCCAATTTTGTCGAAATGACGCCCGATTACAATTCCGGCCGGCGGAGCTGTCGGCTCTTATGTGCCCCCGACCGGGCTGGAAGCAGACCGGACTTACTATTGGCGTGTGGATGAAAGCATTAACAATTCTGCACCGACTGACCCCGGAACGATTCGAGGCGGAGTGTGGACCTTTAAGACCATTCCGGCCGTTCTGCTTATTCTCACTCACCCGAGCGAAGTCCGGGTGGACGGTTCGAATCCGACGCCGCCTCCGGCGGTCTTTACGGTGACATTCCGCAGTGAGCTCTCTGCGGCCCAGCCGACCTGGAAGAAATACGTGGACGGTATAAACGATACCGTGCTTACGTCCGGAAGCAAGTATTCGATTGCCTGGAACGATACGACGACGACGCTGACCATTAACAATCCGGGGCTCAGCGATCAGGGCTATTACTATTGCGTGCTGACAAATCTGACCGGAAGCACGACAAGTCAGCAGGCTCCTCTGATTGTCAATCGGCTGCTGGCGCGGTATGATTTTGAAGGCAACTTCAATGATTCCGTCGGGACTAATCACGGCGTGGGCCTGAATTACGCGAATCCGGGCTCCGGCGGACCGACGTTCGGCAATACCGCTCCAATTGACGGGATGTATGCTGTTCTGGACGGACTGGGTCAATATATTGACTTGGGATCCGATGCGTATCCAAAGTCCGGATTTGCGAACGGAATGTCGGAAGGCACAGTTCTGTGCTGGGTGAAGCCCACGCAGGCCGGCACAGTGCTTCTGAACTACAACGACGGGACGACGACAGGATTCGGCTTCTCGCTGAATACAGCTCCGAATGCTCGGCTGAACATCCGCGGTGAAGGTCTCCAGCAGGAATATCAGGAAATCGGTACAGCGGAGGGTCGCCCGGGGATGACCGGATTCAATCTCTATGACGGCCGGTGGCATTTGGTCGGGGCTTCCTGGAAAGAAGGGGAGTTTGTCCAGATTTACGTGGACGGCGAGCAGGTGGCTTCTGTAACCGGCGGCAAGCCGGACCAGTATCTGCCGTGGCAGCGAGGGTTGCTGATTGGCGCCAGTCGGACAGCCGCGGACCGGACCATTTTGACGAACTTCTTAGGCGGAGCCATCGACAATCTCCGAGTGTATAACTATCCTGTTTCAGGCACAGTGATTGCGCAGGAGTATGTGGATAAGACAGGTCTGAAACCCTGTTTGACGCCTTCCTTCACGGGCAATGCGTACAACTTTGTCAACACGATTGATTCATATTGCCGGGTGGATTTAGCGGACCTTGCTGTGTTTGTTCAAAATTGGCTGGCCTGCGGTCTGTATCCGGATTGCCGGTAAAAGTTTATAAAAGAGGCAGGCGGAGCAAAATGGACTCTGCCTGCCTTTTTTTTGTTTCAGTTGCGGCTTGCTGAAGTGAAGGAAGTGTGCTATAATGATACAAAATGATTTATTTAAGTCTTAAGTTGAAGAAATGGGGGTCTAAAAGAAAAGTCTTTTCTGAAAGAAATGTTCAATTCGCTTTCTGACTATGGGGGCTGGTTTTGTTTGAGAGATTCAGTCTCTCATACCCGGATGGAAACCAAGGAGAGGATTTTTAGAGGGGAATTATGAAAAAAATCATTTTGCTGGCAGCGGTTTTTTGGACGGTACCCGTTTTTTCCGCCACGATTACATTGGTTGCGGGGGATGCGATTGGGCAGTCTTCTTTTAACAGCGGGCTGAACTGGAGCAACGGTCAGCCGCCGAGCGCGGGCAATGATTATGTGGTGAGCATTGCTCAGCTGCGCACCCCGCCGGACGGAGGCAGTTATGTTTTCGGCGGCAATTCGCTGACCATTAACACCGGCGGGATTCTGATGTACAAAGGGACCGGCTCGACCGGCAGCATCACGGTGAATAATCTCATCGGCAATGGGGGAACAATTATTGACCATCGGAATGGGACGGCCGATGTCTGCAATTTGTACGGGAACATTCATATTGCAGCCGATTCGATGATGTATGCCAAGCAGGGACCGGTGAATGTCTATGCAGCCATCAGCGGCAGTGCGAAAATTACGAATCCCGGTTCGGATGGGGATGGACGGACACTCACGTTTTATTCATCCGCCAATACGTTCACGGGAAGCATCGTTAACAACGGACGGTTTGTTCTGGCGGATAATGCCGTGCTGAATTTTGTAATCGGGGCCAGTGGGGTTTGCAACAGCATTTCCGGAACCGGTGCTCAAACTGTTTTAAATGGGGATTTTGCATTTAATTTGAGCGGGGCGGGGACTAATGCGGGAGACAGCTGGACGATTGTCAGTGCCTCGAATCGAACGTTTGGTTCTACGTTTACTGTAATTGGTTTTACGAATAAAGGCGGCGGCGTTTGGGAAAAGAGTGCCAATGGAGTTACCTATCAATTTGACCAGAGCAGCGGAATGCTGACGGTTCTTCCGTCTGAAATCTATATTGACAACAGTATTCAGACCTATGGCGCTTTAAGCAATGCGACGGTCTATATGACAGGCACTTCGGAGCTGCATTTGACCGGTTCGAGCAGTCCTTTGACAAACAGTACGGTGCACCTGAATTCTTCGGATGCCTGGCTGTTTTTTGATTCGCTCAAGCCGTCTGCTGTAAATACGTCAACCTACCTGAATCAAATTAAGGTGAATGGAGCGGCTGCCGTTCTGAATACAAATATTCGGATTGTTGAATACGAAGAGGGAACCGTGGTTATCCCGCATTCGACAACATATCAGGCCCTGCAGGTGTTCAGCAATGTGAATTTCACCGGCAGCTCCGTAAATCTGGGCAATTATACGTATTACCGTTCGACGCAGCTGGGGGCGATGAACAACAATATCCGTTCGTTCCGGCTCAAGCGAGGGTATATGGCAACCTTTGCGGCCAATGACGACGGGACAGGCCCCAGCCGGGTCTATGTTGCTAAGGATGCGGACCTGTGGATAGGGGTGATGCCGGCGGATTTGGAAAATGATGTATCGTTTGTGCGGGTGTTTCCGTGGCGGTGGCCTTCGAAGAAGGGCTGGTGCGGCAGTGCGACGGATGCGGCGATGGTCAGCTGTACCTGGCGGTATGACTGGGACAACGTGGCGACCTCGACGCTGGATATGGAGTACGTGCCGATGCGGCACAATGCCAACTGGAACAGTTATTCAAATATCAACAGCAAGCAGAACTCCACCCATGTATTGGCCTTTAATGAGCCGGATAAAGAAGATCAGGCGAATATGACGGTCCAGCAGGTGATTGACGCATGGCCGAATCTGACGGCCTCGGGGCTTCGGCTGGGGTCGCCGGCGCCGAGCGACGGCGGCTTAAGCTGGCTGTATGATTTCATCGACCAGGCGGATGCACTGGGGCTGCGGGTGGATTTTGTGGCAGTTCATTATTATAAGAACAACTGGACGGCGGACCAACTGGAAAGCTGGCTGCGCGGGATTCATCAGCGGACGGGACGGCCGCTGTGGATTACCGAATTCAATAACGGATGCAACTGGACGACTCCGCATCCGACCTATGAAGAGAATGCCGCCAAGATTGATGAGCTGACAACCCGAATGGCCAGTCTGCCGTATGTGGAGCGGTATGCGATTTATCAGTGGTGCACCAATCGGGAAATGATTGTGGACGGAGCCCTGACACCGGCGGGAGTAGTCTACAGCAATCATCTGCCGCCGATGGCGAACTCTCTGGACATCAATTTTGAGTGTATCGGGTATTATCGGCTGGATGAGCAGACAGGGACAACGGCCGGCGACCTGTCCGGGAAGGGACGGTACGGAACCCTGACGGGCGGGCTGAATTTTGCGTCAAACAGTGTCTCCGGTGTTCTGGGACAGGCTCTTCAGTTTGACGGGACGGATGACTATATTCAGCTTCCGAGCGGTTTTTATGAATTTGACAACGGGTTTTCCGTTTCGTTCTGGGCATATCCGACAGCGGTGAAGAATTATGCTCGTTTTGTGGATTTGGGCAGCGGGCCGAACGCTGATAATATTATCGTGGGGCGTTACGGCACAACCAATGACCTGTTTGTGCAGGTTTTTAACGGATCCGCAGGCGGGACAGCGGTTCGCGCGGCCAATGCGCTGGAACTGAATGTCTGGCAGCATTTCGTTGTGAGCATCAGCAAACGTTCCTCTAACAATGTGAAGATTTACAAGAATGGTCAGCTGATTCTGACGGCGACGACAAGCATTCCGCAGAGTGCGATACGGACGGCGAATTACGTCGGGCGGAGCAACTGGACGGCGGATGCCTATTATCAGGGACTGCTGGATGATGTGCGGATTTATGATTATGCGGTGACGACCAGTGAGGCGGCGGCCTTATATGCCTCCGGGGGCAGCCGTCCCTACAGCAGTCAGCCGGCTGTGATTCCCGGACGGATTGAAGCCGAACAATATGACCTCGGGCAGTCGGGAGCGGCTTATTATGATACGACGGTGGGCAACAGCGGCGGAGCGTTCCGGACGGACGGGGATGTGGATATTCGAAGCATTTCGGATTACGGCAGCGAATATGCCGTGACGAACATTGCAGCGGGAGAATGGCTCCGCTATACGGTGAATGTGACGGAATCCGGATTGTACTGTCTGTATCTGCGGGCGTCCGCGATTGGGAACAATATTCCGGTAACTGTGAAGCTGGACAATGCGGTGCTGGGGACGATTTCGGTCAACAGCACGGGCTCTCCGGATACGTTTGGGACATTTATGCTGAATGATTTGCCGCTGGAAGCGGGGGCCTGGCGAGTGCTGGAACTGAGTTTTCCGTCGGCCGGTCTTGAGGTTAATTGGGTTGAGATTCGCAAGCAGCAGTCGCCGTGGAACGGAACGGCGGCCGTTTTGCCGGGTCGGGTGGAGGTAGAGAACTTTGACTTTGGCGGTCCCGGATATGCCTATGCGGATACAACGGTTGGCAATTCAGGTGGAGCATATCGAATATACGAGTCGGTGGATATTGTTTCGATTACGGACAGTGTCGCCGGTTATGCGGTGGATTCGATTGAAACCGGTGAATGGCTCACTTATACCGTCAGCAGCAGTGCGGCCGTGAAGGATTTGTATGTGCGATTGGCCTCGATGCAGAGCGGCGGGCAGATTCGGGTGTGGCTGGATGATGCCCTGCTGGCGACGGTGGATGTGCCGAATACCGGTTCCCTGGATGCCTGGCAGAATGTGGTTGTGCCGTCTGTTGCCCTGCAGGAGAAAGCAAGTGCGGTCTTAAAACTTGAGTTTGTCGGAAGCGGTTATCGGGTCAACTGGATAGACTTCCAAAGCCGTCTTCCGTATCAGGGGACCCCGATTGTTCTGCCTGGGATTGTTCAGTTTGAGGATTTTGACATCGGCGGGCAGGGGATTTCGTATTTTGACACCACTGGCGGCAACAGCTACGGGTCTTACCGGACAGATGTGGATGTGGACATTTTGGCCATTTCGGACGGCGGGGCGGGGTACGGGGTGTATATGACGACGGGCGAGTGGATGGAATATACCTGTTCGGCTCAGGCAGGGCTGTATGCCCTTCGGGTTCGGTACACCACCAATTATGCGGTGCAGTCGATGCAGCTGCTGGACGGGGAGACGGGACAGGTTTTGGCGAGTTTTCCGCTGGCGCGGACGGGGGGCTGGAGTGCCTGGCAGGATGCGGTGATTGAGGGGGTGTATCTGCCGGGGGGTGAGAATCGTCTGCTGCGGTTTTACCTGGCGGACTCGCTGGTGTCGCTGAATTATGTGGAGTTTATTCGGCGGTATAATTTGGCGGACTTGAATCGGTCGGGTCTGGTGGATTTGGAGGACTTTTCAATTTTGTCGGGTCAGTGGCTAAGGGAGCCGAATGAGGTGTCGGCGGATATTGCGCCGACGGGCGGGGACGGCTGGGTGGATCTGGCGGATTTGGCCGAGCTGGCAGACAACTGGCTGATTTTGCAATAGTGGATACAACCATGGACAAGGGAAATGAGATGAAGCGAGTTCTGGGATTTGGACTTCTAGTTTGGATGTCTGCCGTTTCGATATCGTCGGCAGGGATTATTCGGGTGTACACAGGAACTCGTCAGGGAGGACAGGCAGAGACACGTCCGCTGCGGTTTCATCAAGACGAGCAAAATCAAGTTCGAGTTTGGGCGGAAGATGCCGCCTATACAAGTCAGCCGGGCGAGCCGGATATTCCCTGGCAGGTATTGCGGGTAGTTCTGCCGCCGTTTGCAGATTTGGAGCAGATTGCTGTGTGGGTGGACGGGGTTTACTCTGCCATTGATGAGACCCAGAAGATTGCACCTCGGGGGCCGTGGGGAACTTGGGACCCGGAGGGAAATCCGATTTTTGTCTGGCCGGAGGGCCGAAACATTGTGGATGGATATGATACGGAAATCTATGGCCGTGATGCTTTTTGGCCAAAAGAAACGTATCGGCTGATTCACAAGGGGCAGCTGGAGGATTGGAAACTGGTTGAAATAGCCGTCCCGCTTGTTCGATACAATCCTGTAACCGGACAGGTACAGGAACTGACAGAGGCAAAAGTCTGGACGGATTGGGACCGAAAGGCGGAGCGGCGCAAACGGTTGGAAGCGGCTGGACGAACAATCAACGCTCGCCGAGGACGGGAACGGGTTCGGGAACTGGCGGTCAATTTTACTTCCGCAGCGGCGGAGTATGAGGCGGAGGAGGGGGCTTCTTCTGTTGTCGGAACCCTTTCGACGGGGTCCGGGGAGAGCCTTATCGGCACAGCGGGAGTGAATTCGAAGGGATATGTGATTTTGACGACTTCTTCGATTGTGAACAGCTCGACGAAATTGGCCGCGTTTGTAGCGCACAAAGCATCGCGGGGTTGGAATGTGAGCGTGGTGACGGAGAGCACCTGGGGCGGGGGAACGGGGTCGACGGCGGCCGTCAATATCCGCAACTGGCTTCGGGCGAATTATCAAACGAGGGATATTCTGTATGTGCTGCTGATCGGAGACCCGCATCCGGATACCGGAACGGTGCCGATGCGGTGGTACGATGACGGGCGAGGCAGTGCTCCGATTGATGCAATGTATTCAGATTTGAGCACGGCGGACGGTTGGGATAAATACTGGGAGGTGGTGGTTGGGCGGATCCCGAACTATGGGACGATTTCCATCCTGGATGCGATTCTCCAGAAGACGATGAGTTATGAGAATTCTCATCAGGTCTTGTGGCGGCGCAAGGGACTTTTGCCGATGGTTCCGCTGGATGACACAACGCCGGCCTATCAGTGCGGCGAGCAGATACGCAGCACCTTCTATATTCCAAACGGGATTGCCTCGACACGGATTTATCGGGACAATTACGGGCTGAATCCCGCTCCGGAATATTTGCTTTCGACTCGGTATCCGGCGACGGAATGGGCCAGCCAGCCGTATGGGTTTGTGACGTGGCTGACGCACGGGTATTGGAATATAGCCAATGAGGTCATCAATAACGACAATGTTCCGTGGCTGAATGATTCGTACCCCAGTGCGGTGTATCAGGGCTCCTGTCTGAATGCCTATCCGGAGAACAACTCCAATCTGGCCTATAAGATTCTGCAGCGGGGAGCCATTACGACGGTGGCAGCGACGCGCGAGAGTTATTACGATGTAGGACAGACCAACTTTGCCGGCGGCGGAAGCATCGGTACGCTGGCTTACCGTTATACGAGAAACATGGTGGTTAACCGTCAGACCTGCGGGCTGGCGCTGGCGAATGCCAAACAGCAGGATTATATCTATCCGCCGAATGCGACAAGAATGACTTTGTATGGGGACCCGTCGATTTTTGTGCTGGTGGACCCGGATTTCAATCCGCCGACGCCCAATCCGATGACGTGGTCGGCAGAGCCATCCGAGAGCGGGATGGGAACTGTAACGATGACGGCCGCGACCGCCGTTGACCCGGAGGGAGCGGATGTGCAGTATTATTTCCAGTGTGTTTCAGGAGGCGGCAAAGACAGCGGCTGGCAGAGCAGTCCGGTTTATACAGATACGGGGGTTGTACAGACCACGAGCACCTACCGTGTGAAGGCCCGGGATTTAAGCGATAATCAGAATGAAACGGCTTATTCAGAGCCGTTTACGGCGAATCTATCGCCTTATCCCTACGGGGGACAGGTTCGCGGACTTCCGGGCAAAATTCAGGCGGAGCATTTCGATGTCGGCGGACAGGGAGTTACGTATTTTGATACCACGACGGGCAATTCCGGCGAAGTGCTGCGGATTCGTGAAGATGTGGACATTGTTTCCGTAACAGACGGTATCTCAGATTATGCAATCGAGGTTGTTGAGGGGGAGTGGCTGACATATCGGGTCAATACGGCCGCAGAGACGGTGGATTTGTATCTGCGGGCGGCTGCTATGCAAGCCGGAGGACAAGTTCAGGTGTGGCTGGATGATGCCCTGCTGGCGACGGTGGATGTGCCGAATACCGGTTCCCTGGATGCCTGGCAGAATGTGGTTGTGCCGTCTGTTGCCCTGCAGGAGAAAGCAAGTGCGGTCTTAAAACTTGAGTTTGTCGGAAGCGGTTATCGGGTCAACTGGATAGACTTCCAAAGCCGTCTTCCGTATCAGGGGACCCCGATTGTTCTGCCTGGGATTGTTCAGTTTGAGGATTTTGACATCGGCGGGCAGGGGATTTCGTATTTTGACACCACTGGCGGCAACAGCTACGGGTCTTACCGGACAGATGTGGATGTGGACATTTTGGCCATTTCGGACGGCGGGGCGGGGTACGGGGTGTATATGACGACGGGCGAGTGGATGGAATATACCTGTTCGGCTCAGGCAGGGCTGTATGCCCTTCGGGTTCGGTACACCACCAATTATGCGGTGCAGTCGATGCAGCTGCTGGACGGGGAGACGGGACAGGTTTTGGCGAGTTTTCCGCTGGCGCGGACGGGGGGCTGGAGTGCCTGGCAGGATGCGGTGATTGAGGGGGTGTATCTGCCGGGGGGTGAGAATCGTCTGCTGCGGTTTTACCTGGCGGACTCGCTGGTGTCGCTGAATTATGTGGAGTTTATTCGGCGGTATAATTTGGCGGACTTGAATCGGTCGGGTCTGGTGGATTTGGAGGACTTTTCAATTTTGTCGGGTCAGTGGCTAAGGGAGCCGAATGAGGTGTCGGCGGATATTGCGCCGACGGGCGGGGACGGCTGGGTGGATCTGGCGGATTTGGCCGAGCTGGCAGACAACTGGCTGATTGTCCAGTAGGCTCTTCTCTCTATCGTTCTCAAGCAAGGGGGTCCTGATGATGCAGGGTCTGGGGGTGAGTGTTTTCGTTTGGATAATTCTGGGGCTGCAGACACCCTCTGCGTTTGTCCATCCGGGGCTTCTGTCCACGCGAGTGGATTTAGAACGGATTCGTGCAAAGGTTGCGGCTGGGGAGCAGCCATGGAACGGCAGCTGGGACATCCTTGTGAGCAATACGAATTCATTTCTCCATACAAAATCGGAAGCGGTGCCGATTATCTATGCAGGTGAGGGACATTCGGAGAATTATATCCGGCTGGCTCGAGACTGTGCCCGGGCTTATCAATGCGCACTTCGTTATCAGATATCCGGCGAAACGGCGTATGGAGACAAGGCGGTGGAGATTTTGAACGCCTGGGCTTCTGTGATGACCGGCTGGCAGGGAGATACCAATGTCAGTCTGCGTGCCGGTCTATACGGATACCAGCTGGCCTGTGCAGCGGAGCTGATGCGGGATTATTCCGGCTGGAGTGCGGATGCTTTTGCGGCATTTCAAACGTGGATGCTTAATGTTTTTTACGCAAAAAATTCTTCTTTTCTTGCCTCTCATCACGGCACGTGCAGCAGCCACTACTGGGCCAATTGGGATTTGGCGAATGTTGCCTCCGTGATGGCGATTGGTGTGCTGTGCGATCGACAGGATATTTTCCAGGAGGGGCTGAATTATTTTTATCATGGGGAAGGGAATGGTTCTATTCGAAATGCGGTTCATTTTATTCATCCGGACGGATTAGGCCAGTGGCAGGAAAGCGGGCGGGACCAGGGACATACCTTAATGGGGGTGCCGCTGTTGGGAACTATTTGCGAGATGGCCTGGAATCAAGGGATTGACCTTTACGGATATGACGATAATCGAGTGCTGGCGGGCTGTGAATCTATTGCCAAATATAATCTGGGGCAGGAGGTGCCTTTTGTAATCTATATGACCTGCAGGTATCCCAACTGGCCGGCTCATTCGGCGGTTTCTTCGACGGCGCGCGGTCAAATGCGGCCCGGCTGGGAGATGATTTATAATCATTATGTCAACCGAAAAGGCCTGTCAGCCCCTTATACCCGGCGGTTTGCGGAGAAAGTTCGTCCGGAAGGAGGAGGGTTTAATTACGGGACGACCAGCGGCGGATTTGACCAGCTTGGTTTTACGACACTCACGCATACGCTGGAGCCGATTGCCTCCAAATGCGCACCGAGCGCCCTGCGGCTGACTGTTCAGGGCCGGCAGATTGTTTTGGCCTGGGCGGGTTCGGCTTCCGCTCAAAGCTACAATATCAAACGCCGTATCTCGCACGGCGGTCCTTATACGACGATTGCAAAGACGAAAGAGACACACTACACCGACAGTGGTTTGACGCCGGGAATCACCTATTATTACACTGTTTCCTCTAACATACCGAAGGGAGAAACGGAGGATTGTGCTCCGGCGGCCGCGACGGCGAATCAGCAGCTGTTTGGAACGGTGATTGGGACAGAGGGGTCCTATCAAAATGCCGGTGCAGTAAGGGATGCGGTTTTTGACGGCTGCCTGCAAAACTTTTTTGATGCCCCGAACCGTTCGGCCTGGGCTGGACTGGATTTTGGGGAAGGTGTCAGGGCTCGAATTACAGAGATAAGATACTGTCCACGGCCCGGTTACGGCAGTCGAATGGTGGGCGGTCGATTTCAGGGCTCTAATACGGCGGATTTCACCGACGAAGTTGTGGATTTGTTTATCATCCGTACACAGCCGCCGGATGGGGTCCTGACCTCACAGCCGATTTCAAATCCGAATTGGTTCCGATATGTCCGGTATTTGTCCCCGGCCGACGGGTATGGGAATGCCGCAGAAGTCCAGTTTTTCGGCGAGACGACAAGTTCTTTGAAAAACTTTGCGCCGCCCCCAAATCAGTGAGTTCCGCAGCAATATTTTTTGTTCGAATTTGACATAGATGGGAGAGTTTTTTATCCTTTTTGGAAAAGTGATATTGGCTGAGGTGCACAGTGGCATTGGACTGGTTTGATATTGTCAGACGGCTGAAGGCGATTTCCCAAGCGGGTCGGGCATTTGCTCAAAATGAGTACGAGCGGGCGCGGCACGAAGAGATTGAACGGATTTGCGCGGAGATTCTGGCAGGCTATACCGGGCTGAAGCCGGAGAAAATACTGTATCATCTGCAGGAAGATACGGGCTATCCAACCCCCAAAGTGGACTGCCGAGGGGTTTGTTTTCGCGACAACAAGATTCTGCTGGTTCGTGAGTCGGCCGACGGGGGATGGACGCTGCCGGGCGGCTGGTGTGATGTGGGGCTGACAGCCAGTGAGAACTGCGTGCGGGAAATCCGGGAGGAGTCCGGATTTGAGGCCCGGGTTGTTCGGCTGTTGGCGGTCTATGACCGGGACCGTCAGGGGCACACGCCGCCGTATCCGTTTAATATCTACAAAATCTTCTTTTTGTGCGAGATTATCGGAGGAGAGCCCAAAACCAGCCATGAGACGACGGAAGTGGCTTTTTTTGGCGAGGATGAAATTCCTCCGCTGTCGAAAGGCCGCACGCTGCCTCACGAAATCAAACAGTTCTTTCGGATGTATCGGGACCCCTCGATTCCGGCGGATTTCGATTAAGTCTTATCAGGGGGCAATCAGGAAATCGACAACGGCCCTTCCGTATTTGTCCCAAAGCTGCTGTTGATTCAGAAGGGTGTCTTCGGCCTTCATTTCGAATGTGATGGTGGGAATTCCTTTGGTTTCACCGGCCCAGGAACCGAGTGAACCGGGCAGTGCCCCGATGCGTTCTACGGGCAGCGGACACCACAGGGCCATCCGCTGAGCCAGATATTTCCCCGGGCCGTCATAATCGATACAGCCGTAGGGCTGATGAATGCTGAGAATTCGAACAGGTTTTTCCGTTTCAATCAGGTTATACAGCGCTTTGGATTCGGGTTCAGAGAGCGGCTCCCGGCCATATCGGTCGTTGTTGAGCCGGTTGTCAGCAGGAAAATTACGGTTCAAATCGATTTGGCGGGCGTTGTCGCGTGTACCCGCGGCCAAGCCGTCCGGATTAGCGACCGGAATCAGAAGAATTCTTTGGCGAGCATACAAATACCGGTTTCGGATTAAATAATCTTTAAGTGCGTCGGCCAGGACCCGGCTGGCGGGTTCATTGCCGTGGATAGCCCCGAGCACGAGAATTGTCGGGCCAGTGTTGCCGAACTGATAGCATTCGATAGGCCTCCCTTCAACGGAAGTACCGATGGAATAGGGAGTTATCGTAACCGGAGTGACAACTTTCGGGGCATAAGGATCCGGCCAGGGTTGACAGCCGGATGTTAATATGGGGAATATGGGGGCTATTGTCAGGAAGATTACAGGGACAAGGCATTTTTTCATTTTCATCTGTTTCATAGGAAAATTCAGGGGCAAATCCAAGAAAAACAATCTTTCCATCCGGTTCCAACGTATATTTTTTTGATTACGGTAGCGAAGAATCTTTTTTTTGTCAAAGAGGAAATTCTGGAAAGGAGCATAACATGGTGAGCTATAAGAACATTTTGGTGACAGCGGCCGCGGCTGCTCTGGCGTTCTGGGCCGTTCAGGGAGTTTGGGCCGGAGATGATTCTCAGAAAGCAGCCGAAGGCCATCAGTGCGGGGCGGAAAAGTGTCCGGGTGCCGCTCCCAATTTCGTTTTGAAAGATTTGGACGGCAAGGACATAAAATTGTCAGACTATGCAGGCAAAAAGATTGTGGTGCTCGAATGGGCCAACTGGGACTGTCCGTTTGTCAAACCGCATTACCAGAATAAGACATTCGCCAGACTGATTGACAAATATGTGAACGCCAAAGAAGGCGAACCAGAGAAAAAGGTAGTGTGGCTGACAATCAACAGCACGCACTATGCCAAGCCGGAGGACCACAAGGCCTGGGCCAAAGAGCACCAGCTGAAGCATCCAATTCTGGCGGACCCAACCGGACAGGTCGGCCGGTTGTACAAGGCCACCAATACCCCGCAGATGTTTGTAATCGATTTAGAGGGACATATTGCCTATCAGGGGGCCATTGACAATGCTCCTCTGGGCAAGGTCCCCGAAAATGAAAAGTATGTCAATTACGTAGAACAGGCTCTGGATGCCCTGCTGGCCGGAAAAGAACCGCCCGTAAAGGAAACCAAGCCGTACGGCTGTACGGTGAAATATCCGCCGCAGCAGGAAACAAGTAAATAAGCGGGGGCTTAACGGCTCTGTTTTGTCTTGAATTTTGCACAACCGCCGGTTATTGTCATTCTTTATGACAATACTGGCGGTTTCTATTTCAGCAGAAAGCGTAGAAAAAGCCCAAGAGCAGATTGACCGGTCGATCTGTCAGGGGGCGGAAGCCATTGAGCTGCGTCTGGACTTTCTGAAAAATCAAGCTGAGGCAGCGCCCGCAAATCTGGTGAAATATGTCAGGTCCAAAGGGCTGCCCGTGATTGCAACTTTTCGGCATATTTCGGAAGGCGGCGCGGCGGATTGGCCGACTGAGAAACGGCTGAAGGTGCTGACAGCGTCGATGGAGGCGGGAGCCGATTTTATTGATTGGGAATTCGCTCAGTATCTTCAGCCCGGTGTTCAGGAGACGCTCACGGCGGCCTTGCGGCGTTTTCGGGCATGCCGGCTGATTCTTTCCGCTCACAACTTTCACGGTCCTTTTGAGGATTTGGCGGCTCGTTATGAAGCGATGCGAACGCTTTGTCCGGAGGCGGTTGTGAAGCTGGTCTATACGGCACGCCATATCAACGAATGTTTTGAGTCGATGGACCTGCTGCATCAGGAAAAGGAGGATTTGATCGTTTTTGCCATGGGGCAGGCGGGAATGATGACACGAATTTTGGCCAAGAAGCTCGGCGGATTTCTGACTTTTGCCTGTCCGGAAGAAGCAGCGGCGGCGGCACCCGGGCAGATTCCGATTCGGAAAATGAAGACGCTGTATCGATGGGATGCCCTCAATCGTCAGACGGAGCTGTACGGGATTATCGGAAATCCGGTTGGGCATTCGCTCAGTCCGGCGGTGTATAACGGCTGTTTTGAAGCCCAGGGCCGCAACGCCCTGCATCTGCCGCTGGAGGTGGGAGGGGGACAGGCGGAGTTTAATCTTTTTCTACTGTCGATTCTTCAGCGCCCCTGGCTGGATTTTCGGGGGGTTGGAGTAACGCTTCCGCATAAGAGCTCGGCTTTGGAATTTGTCCATCGGGAAGGGGGGTATCTGGAGCCGCTGGCGGAGCGGATTGGGGCGGCCAACACGGTAAAAATCGGCCATAACGGTCAGGTGAGTGCTTACAATACCGATTGTGTAGGGGCTCTGAATGCGCTGACGGAAACGCTCGGAGTTGAACGGAAGGAGCTGCGGAATCAGGAAGCGGCGGTCATCGGGGCCGGCGGAGCGGCCCGGGCGGTGATCGTCGGGCTGATGGATGCCGGCTGCCGGGTGACGGTGTATAACCGAACGCTTGAAAAAGCCTATTCCCTGGCAGAGGAGTTTGGCTGTCGGGCGGCACCCCTGGAGGAAATCCGCAGCTGCCGAGCTCGGATTTTTGTCAACTGCACCAGTTTGGGAATGGCCCCCAACACAGACTCCACACCGGTGCCGGCGGAGGTGTTCGGGCCGGATTCCGTGGCGTTTGATACGGTGTATGTCCCGCTGGAAACCCGCTTTCTGCGGGAGGCAAAGGCCGCCGGTGCACGGGTGGTCAGCGGGGCGGAAATGTTTATCCGACAGGCCGTTGTGCAGTATCGGCACCTGACGGGCGTTGAGCCGGACGAGTTGTTGCTTCGCCGAATTGTGATGGAAAAACTGAAATGATTTTCATCTTGACATTTTTGTACTCTTCGGGTGCAGTACAATACTGAACTGTAAGAAAAAGAATTTTTTAGGACAAGAACTATGGCTAAGAAGAAAACGGAAAAGGTTGTCCTGGCATACAGCGGGGGACTGGATACGAGTGTGATTCTGCCGTGGCTGAAGGAAACCTACGGCTATGACGTCGTGGCGTTTGCTGCAGAGCTGGGGCAGGGAGATGAGCTGAAAGGGATTCAGAAAAAGGCGCTGGCGACGGGAGCGGTGCAGTGCATCGTCCGCGATTTGCGGAAAGAGTTTGTGGAGGATTTTCTGTGGCCGATGCTCAAGGCCGGTGCGGTTTATGAGAATGGATATCTTTTGGGAACGAGTATCGCCCGACCGCTGATTGCCAAGCATCAGGTCGATGTGGCGCACAAGACCGGTGCAACGGCGGTGGCGCACGGGGCGACCGGCAAGGGCAATGACCAGGTGCGGTTCGAACTGACCTATATGGCGCTGGACCCGGCGCTGAAGATTATTGCCCCGTGGAAAGACCCGAATTTCACGCTCACCAGCCGGGAAGCAGCCGTAGAGTACGCCCGGAAGCACAACATTCCGATTCAGCAGAGCAAGAAAAAAATCTATTCCCGCGACCGCAATCTGTGGCATATCAGCCATGAGGGGGCGGATTTGGAAGACCCGTGGAATGAGCCGCAGGAGCATTTGTTTGTTCTGACGCGTCCGGTTTCAAAAACGCCCAATCGGCCGGATTATGTGCAGATTGATTTTGAAAAGGGTGTTCCGGTGAAACTGAACGGCCGGGCGGTCGGCGGAGTGCGGCTGATTGAAATGCTCAACGAAATCGGCGGACTTCACGGAATCGGCCAGGCGGACCTTGTGGAAAATCGGCTGGTCGGAATGAAATCCCGCGGGGTGTATGAAACACCGGGCGGGACGATTCTGTCCACGGCCCATCGGGCCTTGGAGATGCTCACGCTCGAGCGGGAGACGATGCATTACAAGCAGCAGGTGGCCCTGCGGTACGCCGAACTGGTGTATTACGGGCAGTGGTATTCACCGCTGCGTGAGGCCCTGGATGCGTTTGTGAATGTCACGCAGGAAGCGGTGACAGGAACGGTGCGGCTGAAACTCTTCAAGGGACAGGCGACGCTGGCAGGCGTGAAGAGTCCGAAGAGTCTGTATAACCCGAAGCTGGCCAGCTTTACGATGGGCGATGAATACAATCCGACGGATGCGACCGGCTTTATCCGTCTGTTTGGCCTGCCGATGAAGGTTGCCGCGCTGGTTCGCCGTCAGAATCCGGAAAAGCCGGCCAAAAAATCCAAACGCGGGTGATAAAAAAACTCCTCAGGGAAGGTGCGCGGATGACGCCGGAAGGGATTTGGCTTGCTTTTGTGTTTGCATTCGGAGCTTGTGTAGGCAGCTTTCTGAATGTGGTGATTTATCGGCTGCCGCTGGATAAGTCGATTGTAAGCCCTCCGTCGTCCTGTCCTTCCTGCGGAATGCAGATTGCCTTTTATGACAATATCCCTGTGATTTCGTGGATTCTCCTGCGAGGGCACTGCCGCAGCTGCCGTGCACCGATTTCGATCCGCTATCCGATTGTTGAGCTTCTGACGGCTGTTTTGTTTACGGGGTTGTATTTATGGTTTTTTGTTTGGGAGTATCGGGCAACGGATCTGAGAGGGGACGGACCCATTGAACGCTTTTTTTTCTCCGGCGGTTGGCTTTTTTATGTGAATGTGATGGTGCTTACAGCCGCTTTTCTGGCGGCTTCTGCAATTGATTTGGAGTTATGGCTGATTCCGTTGTCTCTGTGCTGGTTTGTGACAGCGGCTGGATTTGTTTGTTCGGCAGCTGCTCCCTGGATTGTTCAGACGAATTCGACGGAGATGGCTGCCGGTCTTTTCCCATCGGTAACCCCCGTGTGGGCGGGTATTTCCGTCGGGGCGGCAGCCGGACTGGCGGTATCGCTGATATGCCTAAAAAAAGGATGGATCCAAGCCAGTTATGCTGAGCAATCAGAACGGGAAGAGAAAAATCCGGACCGCAAAGAGCCGGTTTTTAACGACCGTCGTGAAATTCTTAAAGAGATTGTCTTTTTGGCACCGGCAGCGGCAGGCGGAATTGCAGGATGGGGCATTCTGCGTTTTCCCGTGCTGATGGAAGGGTGGGAAAGAGTTTCACAACTTCCTGTGGTTTCAGGACTTATGGGGGCATTGGCCGGCTATTTGGCCGGAGCGGGAATTGTCTGGGCCACACGAATAGTAGGGACATTGATTTTCGGCAGGGAAGCGATGGGGCTCGGGGATGTTCACCTGATGGGGGCGGCAGGTGCCGTCATCGGGCCCGGCTGGGTTGTTTTGGCTTTTTTTGTTGCTCCGTTTTTCGGCCTGCTGTGGGCTCTTTATCAGTGGCTGTCGAGAAAAAGTCGACAAATTCCTTATGGTCCTTTCTTGTCATCAGCCGTTTTGCTGGTTATACTTTTTCACGATTGGATTTTGGTTTACCTGAATCAGTTCTACGGGTTGGAATAAAAAGAGGATCGCACAGGAAGCGAAAGGAAGGTTACGTATGGCAAAGAAAACAGCATTGTTGAGGGTGGTTTTGATGACGGCGGCGGTCTCTTTTCTGAGCGGCTGCACAAACTGGGAAAAGAAATACAAAGCACTGGAAGTAGAACATCAGAATCTCAAGGGGCTTTATGAAAACTGCGTGGCCTCTCTGGACAGTTCCTCCGCCAAGCAGGCCGAATTAAGCCAGCAGCTCAGCCAGAGCCAGACAACCATAGAAGAATTGCAGAAGCAGATTTCCCAGAAGAAAGCGACTCCGGCATCGGCTACCGGTTTTCAGGTAGGGGAAGTCTCGGTGGATGAAAAAGCGGGGACGATTACGGTTACCCTCGAGAATACCATTCTCTTTGCTCCGGGCAGCGCGAAGCTGAAAGGGGCAACGAGTGCTGAACTGGACCATATTTACAATGTCATTCGCGAGCGGTATTCGGGCCGGCAGATCGATGTCGTCGGACATACGGATTCTGACCCGATTCGCAAGACGAAAAATCTCTGGCAGGATAACTGGGATTTGTCGGCAGGCCGTGCTTTGACGGTTCTTCGGTATCTGGTCAACAAAGGCATCCCGCCGCAGCAAATCCGCGGGGTCGCCTGCGGCGAGAGCCGGCCGGTAGCGTCCAATGCTACGGCCGCGGGCAAGGCCAAGAACCGCCGGGTTGAAATTGTGGTGCATATGCGGTAAAGCAGTTTCCCTTTTTATGGTTTGAGAAAGCCGACGGCGCTGAGCGTGCCGTCGGCTTTTATTGTAATGGTCACGGCTCCATCGCCGGGGGTATAAAAGTCGGCAGCCGTGTCATCGAGAGTCAAGACGGAAGGCAGACGCCTCGATGCACAGCTGACCAGACGGACAGACGGCTGAAGCTGACGAATCCAGCCGGGCAGATTGTTCCGTCCGGAACCGTGATGAGGCAGCAGCAGGACATCGACTTTCAGGTTCGGATAAAGCAGGCCGAGCTGCCGCTGAGCGGCTTCTTCAATGTCGCCGCAGAGCAGAACGGTGCGTCCGGCATATTCGAGCAGAAGCACTTCGGATTTGTTGTTGTCGGATACAGAGGGGTCTTCGAGGACAGAGGGGGTCGGCCAAAGGCGGTGCAGCCGGACGGCCCCCAAAGAGGACGGCAGTTCCATCGACGGATGCAGAAGGTTTTCTTGAGTAAGAATGTTTTTCATTAAGGCCGCAGCACGTGAACGTTCCGCCCGCTCGAGGAGCCCCGGATTGACATAGACTGCTTTGGTCTGGATGGAGGAGAGAATTTCCGGCAGGCCGTTGTAGTGGTCCAAATCCCCGTGGCTGAGGACAACGGCATCAATGGATTCGATGCCCTACTGTAAAAGAAAGGGAACAACAATTCGGCTGCCGGGATTTTTCCGTGTAATGGAGCCGGTGTCGAACAGGAAGGTTTGTCCGCCTGGGCATTGCCCCACAATGGCCAGACCGTGACCGACTGACAAACAGGTCAGTTTGAAATCGGTTGAAAGGAGCCGGCTGAAACGAACCGCAGCAGGCAGCAGCAGGAGCAGGGCTGTACCCGTCCAGAGAAGAGCAGATTTCCACTTTGTTCCGGCCGAAAGCCCTCGAACGAAGGCCAGCCACACGTAGTAAAGCAAAACGACGTAAAGTCCGACACGGCCTATTTGGAAGGAAAGGATGTTTGCGTCTGCAATCTTGATAGTCAGAAAACAAAATGCATCACTGACTCTGTCCAGCGGGACACTGCAAACGGCCGCTGCCGTCGGCAGCAGCGGCAGAAGGAGAATTTTCAGAAAACCGGTCAGCAGAACCAGAAAGACCAGCGGGAACAGCAGAACCGTCCAAAGAGCCGAAAGGGGTGTGAACGAGCTGAAGTGGTACAGGAGAATGCCGGCTCCGCCCAGCCAGGCAGCATAACCGACGGACAGAAGTTTCAGGACGGATTCCAACAGCACACAGACAGATGAGCCGACAAAAGACTCCGACAGGGCCGGATAAAAGGGGATTTTCAGACACAGACGAAACAGGTTGAAGAAAATCGGTTCATAGAAAAAGAGGATGCCGGCCACGGAAGCATAGGAGAGCTGCCAGCCGGCGGTAAAGAGGTCCATTGGACGAAACATCAGAAGAACAACCGCCGTCAAAGACAGGGTGTTCAGCGGACGCGGTTGCTGACCGAGCAGCACGGACAGAAGGAAAAACTGAGCAAAAACAACCGCCCGAAGCGTCGGGGCACGCGGCGGAACAAGCAGGGCATAGGCCAGAAGCAGGAGCATACACAGCGCGGCACGGAAGCGTTTGCTGATTCCGAAGACCCGCCCCGCCTGCCAGAAAATACCGGCCAGTATCCCTACATGCATTCCCGACAGACTGATAAAGTGGGCCAGGCCGGTGTTGCGAAAGGCCGTCTGAATTGTCGTGTTGAGGCCGGAGCGTTTTCCAAGCAGCAAGGCATCGGGCAGGGAGGAAAATTCTTCATAGTCCCCTCCCCATGCGCGGAGAGATTGAGCTATCCGGCTGCGGAACTGCTGAATTCCGGCGAGCTGACGTCCCTTCTTGTCCCACGGCATTCTTTCGATTGCTTCCGGACCTGGAATTTCTGCGGTCAGAAAAATTCCCTGGGCGGCCAGCGTTTTTCCATAATCAACCATTCCGGGATTGTCAGGCGGAGGCAGTTTTTGAAGCGTACAGTGAAATCGAATCCGCTCACCTGCCGAGAGCGTACGGACGGGCTGATTGACGGAGACGGCGAGGGTGCCGCACGCCCGCTGCCAGCCGTCCGTAGTGAGGGCTTTTTCGACAGCCAAAAGGAATGATGTAGACGGCGGTGTCCACTGATATTTGGCAAACACCCATTGCCTGCGGTCTTCGATGTGGGGTTCAGTCAGGATCATTCCTTCCAAAGTCGCCAAGGAGGCAGCGGATGCCATTTTGCGGCGGATGTCCGGCGGAGATGGAATCTGGAAAAGTTTCAGCCGAACCGCGCCGGCTGCCGCAGCAGCCAAACCGGCTGACAGGAAAAGGACCTGAAGCCGGCGGATTTGCCCTCGGATTTTTCCGATACACAGCGTACCCCCCGCAAGGACAGACAAAATAGAAAGCCAAAGGAGTAAAGGCAGATTGGTATAGTTCTGAAGAACCAGCCCTGTCATAAAACCGACGGCAACCGGAAGGAGCGGACCGGATTGAAGGATTTGCTCTGCAAAAGGGCGTTTTTCTTGCAGCTGGTTCTGAAGGGCCTCTATTTCAAGCCGTATCGGGTCGGCCTGAGACCGTTGGTTTTTCACAGCCCTTTTGTCCTCCTTCGTTTTCTCCTTCTTTTTCAGAACACAGGATTATGATTTCGGTTCGATGCGTTCCCGATTGCCCATATAAGGCCGAAGCACTTCCGGAATCGTGATGCTGCCGTCGGCGTTCTGATACAGTTCAAGAATCGGAATCAGCACACGAGGGGAGGCGATAACGGTGTTGTTGAGCGTATGGCAGTACAGATTCTGTTTTTTGGCGGTTCGATAGCGAAGATTCATCCGCCGGGCCTGAAATTCATAAAAGCGGCTGGCGGAGTGGGTCTCGCCGAAACTATTTCGAGAGGGCATCCAGGTTTCGATGTCGAACTTCTGAACCTGTCCTCGTCCGAGGTCGCCGGTGCAGACATTCACGACTCGGTAGGGCAGGTTGAGGGCCTGCAGTACCGCCTCGGAATTGGCGAGGATTTCCTGATGATAGGCGATGCTTTTGGCCTCGTCATTTTCGCCGATAATGACCTGTTCGACCTTGTCGAATTGGTGGATGCGGTAGAGTCCGTAAGTGTCCTTGCCGGCGGCTCCGGCTTCCCGGCGAAAACAGCTGCTTAAGGCGACAAATTTGACGGGAAGCATTTCTTCCGAAAGCAGTTCGCCCATATAATACGCCGTCAGGGGCACTTCGGCTGTGCCGGCCAGATTCAGCTCATCCCGCTCCATTCGATAGGTCTGTTCCTCCGCTCCCGGGTAGTAGCCAGTGCCCCGCATGGCCTCATCCCGCATCAGCAGCGGAACAACCATCGGTTTGTAGCCCCGCAGCACCATAAAATCCATAGCAAAACGGAGAACAGCATAATGCAGAAGAGCTCCGTCTCCTTTGAGGAAATAGTTGCGGGTGCCTGCCAGTTTGACGCCGCGTTCGACATCAATAATGTCCAGCATCTGGCCGAGCTGGATGTGGTCTTTGGGTTCAAAGTCAAACTGTCGAATGGTGCCCCAGCGGCGAATCTCGACATTCTGGGTATCGTCTTCGCCGTAAGGGACTTCCGGAGCGGGGGGCTGGGGCACCTGAAGCATCAAAGCGTCGAACTGGGGCTGAAGTTCTTTGACCTTTTGTTCCAATTCGGCTTCGAGTGTTTTCAGTTCGCTGAGGGTTTTCAGACAGGCCTGTTTTTTTTCGCCGTCCAGCCGCGGGATTTCCTTGCCGAGGCGGTTTTTTTCGGTAGCAATGTCCTGCAGCTTCTTTTTGACATCCAGAAGGGTTGCGTCGATGGCCAGCAGTTCATCGATATCCACATCAAACTTTTTGGCTTTGGCGCCGTCCTTAAACAGATGCGGGTTTTGGCGAATCAGTTTGATATCAATCATTGTTTTTCTCCGGAAACAAGCTTCCGCCAAACCAGTTTACGGCCCGAACCGTCGGATGACAAGGACATTATTCTGACCGCCGAATCCAAAGGATTCTTTCAGAACCGTCTCGACCCTGGCTTTTCGGGGCTGATTGGGCACATAGTCCAGGTCCAGCGCCGGGTCCGGATCGTGAAGATTCATCGTGGGCGGCAGGGTTTGGGTCTGGATGGCCATCACGCAGGTAATCAGTTCCGCACAGCCGGTGGCGCCGATGAGATGGCCGAACTGGCTTTTGGGGCTGCTGCAGGGGATTTGGTAGGCGCGCGGCCCGAAGACTTTCTTGATGGCCAGCGTCTCGATGGAGTCGTTTTCGGCGGTGCCGGTGCCGTGTGTGCTGATGTAGTCGATGTCTTCGATGCCGATGCCCGCATCCTGCAGGGCGGCCCGCATGGCCTGCACAGCCCCGCGCGCCTCTTCATGCATATCCGTGACCCGAAAGGCATCGCTGCTGCTGCCGAAGCCGATCACTTCGGCCAGAATGTTTGCCCCGCGTTTTTGAGCGGAGGATAAGGATTCGAGAATGACAATCGCTCCGCCCTCGCCGAGAACAAAACCGTCTCGGCTGGCGGTGAAGGGACGTGAAGCTGTCCACGGGCTGTCGTTTCGAGTGGACAGGGCGGTCAGCCGATTAAAGCCCATCACACCGAGCGGATGAATCATCGAATGGGCCCCGCCGGCAATCATAATATCCGCTTTCCCCTGCCGAATCAGCATAGCGGCCTCGCCGACGGCCTGCGTACTGGCGGCACAGGCCGTCAGACAGCTGCGGATGATTCCGCGGGCTCCCGTCAGAACGGCCAGGTGAGCGGCGGGCATGTTCGTTTCCTGCTCCAGTTCGTGTTCAGCCGACATCATCGCAAAGGTGGTATCCGTCCAGACAGCCCAGTCCATTTGCTGGGTTTGGCTGTTCCAGGCCTTGACAATGGCGGTGAAGAAGGCGTCGCTGTCCATGGCCCCTTCGCCGGCGCCCAGATAAATGCCCATACGCCGCCGGTCAATCCCGTCGGCGGGGGTGTCCGTTTCGGTCTCGATACCGGCCTGCCGACACGCTTCCTGAGCGGCGCCCAGAGCAAACGAGCTGCCGCGGTTGCAGTGCCGATGACGCTGCGGATATTTCAAAACCTTATTCAGGTCAAAATTTTTGACTTCTGCATCAAAGGTCGTCGGATACGTGGAGGCATCAAAGAGCGTGGTATAATTCATTCCGTTCCGGCCGGTTATCAGGCCTTCCCATGTGGAGGCGACATCGTTGCCTAACGGACAAACAAGTCCCATTCCTGTAATGACCACCCGTTCCTTCATTCTGATTTCTCCTCGTATCGCTTCAGGACGACGGCGGCGGTCTGGCCTCCGAAGCTGTATCCGCAGCAGAGAACGGTTCGAACAGGATGTGCGGCGGCCTTTTTCGGGAAGAGAAGCCGGCAGCCGTCCAGCGGAGTTTCCAGATTAAAAGCGGCCCCGATGGTTTGGTTTCGGATGGCCAGTACAGCGGCCGCCAGGTCCAGCGCACCGGCGGCAGAGCCGGCATGGCTCAGCTGGCCTTTCAGGGGCCAGACGGGCACCCGGCTGACGGCGCTGCCGAGTACATTTTGCAGCACATCTGCTTCAATGCGGTCATCCGAGGGAACTGCCGTTCCGTGCGGGATAATCAAATCCAGCTCTTCCGGTCGGACGCGGGCCTCTTCGAGGGCCTGCCGGACGGCAATTTCCAGCCCCCCCCCGTTTTTCAAGTGGATGTAATCGTCGGTGTCGGCAGCACTGGACGCCCCGCCGGCATATTCAGCCAGGATGGCGGCCCCGCGTTTTTTGGCAAAATCGAGGTCTTCGAGGATCAGCACGCCCGCCCCCTCGCCGAAGACCGAACCGTCGGCTTTGGCGTCGAAAGGCCGGCAGGCCGCCTGCGGGTTGTGATTTCCCGAAAAAGTGGAACGCTTCAGCAGGCATTGACGCACCATCAGAAGCGGGTTGACTTTGGCTTCCCCGCCGCCGGCCAGGACAATGTCGGCATGTCCGCGCTGAATCATTTCCGCCCCTTCGCTGATGGCAATATGCGAGCTGACCTCGCCGCAGGTGATGGTATTGCTGGGGCCCTGGATATCGTGAATGATTCCGATATGGCAGGCCAGCATATTCGGCAGGTATTTGAGCAGCCAAAGGGGAGTGACGGTCGGGATGCCTTCCCGACCCCATTTTTTCATGTCAAACCGTCCGTTTTCCGCCGAAACCGCCACAGAAGGAGCAATTTCCGGCAGCTCACAGCTGATGATTCCGGAGGCAAAATCAATGCCGGTTCTTTCCGACGGAAGGGTCGGATGCTCCGGGTCTATGGCTTTGGTAACCAGACCGGAGGCCCGGACGGCCTCATCGGCCGCAATCACCGACAATTCAATGTCGCGGCACATCAGTTTGGCGGCTTTTCGATAGGCTTTGGGGACATAGTCCCGGATGTTGTATTCCGGGACTTCGCCGGCAATCTGACAGGGCATTTTCGCGGGGTCAAACGCTCGAATCCGCCCGATTCCGCAGCGACCCTGCAGAAGACCCTCCCACATCTGACCGCTGGTTAATCCGAGGGGGCTGACGGCTCCGACGGCTGTAATGACCACACGGCGTCCTGCCATCAGGAGCGGCCCTCCGAAGATTCCTGCTGCACAAATCCGTCAAGCAGCGAACAGAAGGTATCGGTGAAGACGAAATTTTCTTCCGGGAACCGCTTGCCGGAGAGGTTTTTATCGATGTGGCTGAACATCAGGCTGATGCGTGCGATCAGCTCCTGTCCGCGGCGAATTTCCCCTTCGGTGCTGGCAGCTTCCGGGGAGATGCTTTCAATCTGGGCATGAAGGGTAATCGTATCACCAGGCCGAACATAATGGTAAAAGACCGCCTTTTTGATTTTGGCCAGGATAACTTTTTCCTGAAAATTCCGGGCCTGTCCGACCAGAATGCCGGCGGTCTGGGCCATTGCCTCAATTATCAGACATTCCGGCATCACCGGAAACCCCGGAAAATGGTCGTGCAGGTGTTCTTCAGCGAGCGTGACATTTTTGAGGGCCACGGCTCGTTTGCCGCTTTCAAACTCAAGAAACTTGTCAATCCAAATCCATCGCATTTTTTATCGGGAAAAAAACGGCAGGGCCGAAACAGCCCGGCGCCCAAAAGGTTCTTCAACACTGCGGAATCAGCCGTTCAGTTTTGCATCCAGAAAGTTGACAATGGCGCCGACGGTAAACAGGTCGGCAATTTTGTTGACGTCGGGGTCTTTGGCAAAATTGCTCAGGTCTGTATGAGGCATACGGGCCTTCAGTTCCGCCAGCCCCTTGGCTGTCAGCTTTCCGCCGCTGACAAATTCCGGGTTGTTCAGCACACTTTCGGCGGGGAAGAGCTCTTCGCGGGGGACCTTGATGTTGAACGTTTTTTCGAGACGGAACACAATGTCGAGAAAGTCGATGCTTTCCGCTCCTAAATCCCCCATCAGGGTGGCCTCTTCCGTCACATCCTCTTCATCCAAACCGAGTGCATCCACCAAAACATCCTGAACTTTCTTGAAAATTTCCTCGCGGCTGATTGCCATAATTCGATTTCTCCGTAGATTTCAATCCCTGATTTTGCTGCCCAAAGCCGCCGGCCCGGGGCTGACTTTATGCTTCTGAGTATAAAAGTTTCCAGCGCTGTTTCATCTGTTCAATGATTTGTCCATCCAGACGAGCCATTCTGGGGTTTTCATCGCTGAGGTTAAAATGCCGCAGCGTAAATTTGGCCTCGACAATGGATTCATTCCCGCAGATTCCCTCGCCGCTGAAGCTGCTGGTGTTCGGCTCAATGGAGTGAGCGTCCACTCGGTACTGAATCTGCATTCCGGGAGCCGCAAAACTCTTATACCGGACATTGCGGGCCGATTCGAGCAGAATCATGCTGTGCGCAAAATCTTCGGCCTGACGAACCAGCCAGGAAGCCGACTCAATCAGACCTTCCAGCAGCAAAACGCCGGGCAGGACCGGGAAAATCGGAAAATGGTCCGCCAGGTACTCCTCGGCCAGCGAAACACTTTTCACAGCCGTAAGAGATTCCCGCGGTTTCAGAGCCGTAATTTTATCAATCAGAACAAATTTCATGCCCAGAAATTGTAGTAAGATTCAAACGGTTTTCCAGCATTTTTTGACGCAAATTCCAAAAAAACAAGACCTTCAGTATCTGCTAAGGTCGGGAAGGTCCTATCTGCAGGCAAGAAAATCTCGAATCGGAGAGATTTTTACAGATAGATTTCAAAAGGCGGCGGTCGGATTCGAACCGACGAATAACGGTTTTGCAAACCGTCCCCTTGAGCCGCTTGGGTACGCCGCCGGACAGCCCATATCCTATCTTGAGGCGGTTTTTATTTCAAGCAGAAATTGCTTTTCCCGCGGTTTTCTCTCGAAAAATGGGCCCGCAAGGATTCGAACCTTGGACCAAGGGATTATGAGTCCCCTGCTCTACCGCTGAGCTACGGGCCCGGAAAAAAGAGCGAACTCGACGAAAGAGATATGGTATAGTAAACTGGCCTTGTCGTCAATGAGTGTCGAGAAAATGGGTCCCAAAAAAGACAATTGTTTTTTGCCTGCCTCTCCGCAGGAGATGCGAGCCCTCGGATGGGAACGCCCGGACATCATCCTGATTACGGGGGATGCCTATGTGGACCATCCGGCTTTTGGTGTGTCTTTGATAGGCCGATGGCTTCAGAGACACGGGTTTCGGGTGGTGATACTGGACCAGCCGGACTGGCGGCAGGTCGAGCCGTTTCGGCAATTTGGGCCGCCGCGGCTGTTTTGGGGGATTACTTCCGGCTGCATTGACTCCCGGCTGGCGATGTACGCCTCAATGGGCCATCGACGGAAAAAGGATGATTACAGTCCGGGCGGCCGGACCGATTTGCGTCCGGACAAACCGCTGGCGGCTTATACAGCTCGCTGTCGGGAGGCCTTTAAGGGTATTCCGATTGTTTTAGGCGGGCTGGAGGCCAGTTTGAGGCGGCTGGTTCATTACGACTATGTGGAGGACCGGCTGAAGCGCTCCATTTTGATTGAGGCCAAGGCGGATTTGCTGGTTTTCGGAATGGCGGAACGGCAGATTCTCCAGATTGCCCGCCGGCTTGATGCCGGACAATCTTTGGCGGACTTGACAGACATTCCCGGAATTGCCTATCGGCTGATAGGGGGGCTCGCGCGGCCGGCGGAAGCAGTCGAACTGCCGGGGTGGGAGGACCTGCGGGCAGACAGCGGCCTTTTTATGAAAGCCCATCTGGCCTATCAAAAAGAAACCCATCCGATGGGACGGCCTGTGGTTCAAAGTCAGGGACAGGAAATAGTGGTCGTCAATCCGCCTGCCGAACCGCTCACGGAGGAGGAAATCGATGCCGTTTATGCCCTTCCGTTTACCCGATGCTGGCATCCCAAATATGATAAGCAGGGGGGCATTGCGGCCCTCGAGCCGGTTCGATTCAGCATTGCCACCCATCGAGGATGTTTTGGAGGGTGCAGTTTTTGTTCAATTTATTTTCATCAGGGCAAGTTTATTTCCAGCCGTTCGATGGAGTCGATTCTGCAGGAGGCGGCGGCCATCGCGGCCCATCCGGATTTTAAGGGCACGATCCAGGATATCGGAGGGCCAACCGCGAATATGTACGGGATGCAGTGCGGCAGAAAGGGCAGGGCTTGCGGACGAAGCAGCTGTATCTGTCCGGAGGTATGTCCCTATCTGCAGGCGGACCACAGGCGGCTGATTTGCCTGCTGGAGGCACTGCGAGACTGGGCAAAAAGCCAGAAACGACCGGTTCGGATGGTTGTGGCCTCCGGCATTCGACACGATTTGGCCTTAAGGGATAGCCGATATCTTGAATTGCTCGTGCGGGAGTTTGTGGGCGGGCATCTGAAAGTGGCTCCGGAGCATTTTTGCCCGGATGTCCTGACTTTGATGAATAAGCCGTCTTTTGAGGTTTTTGAGCAGTTTGAAAAAAAGTTTTCAGAGATATCCAGAAAGGCGGGAAAAAAGCAATATCTGGTTCCCTATTTCATCAGCGGCCATCCTGGCTGCAGTACGGAAGAGGCCGTTCGGCTGACGGACTACCTGATTCGACGAAACTGGAAACCCCGACAGGTTCAGGATTTTGTGCCGATTCCGCTGACCCTTTCAACGGCCATGTTTGTGAGCGGCTGTTCCCCGCAGGGCAAGCCGATTCCTATTCCAAAAGGACTTCGGGAAAAGAAGCTCCAATTTGCGTTGCTGCAATATTATGATAAGGCGAACCGGAAAATCCTCGAGCCGTTTCTCAAAGAAAAAGGGCTCGAGCAGCTGCGAAAGCAAATCGGGTACATCCAGGATCGGTTCGGCATTCACTCCAAAGCCGACAAGGCGGCACACCCCTTCGAATGAGAAAAGGCCTATAATCGCTATAGACCGACTTCCGTTTGGAAAAAGTTTGTGTATCCGGGCGTTTTCCCGACGGATGTCTTGATTCGTCCTGTAAAAAAGGGTATATTAAACATGGCATGTCCTTGATAAATTAGTGAACATGCAAAACGGCTTCGGAGATGAGGACGTGATGGACCAAGAGTTTTTTGAAGAAAAACTCGAGGAATTGGTTCGTGAGCTGGGTGCTTTGCCGGATTCCACTCACCAAAAGCTCCTCGAAATCGCCAATCAGCATAAGGACAATCAGAAAAAGCTGAAAAACAGTCTTTGTGCCCTCCAGGATTCTCTCGATTACCTCCGCATCAGTGTCAAGTACCTGATTTTTGATCTGGAGGCAACTCGTCGGGAAAACGCCTATCTGAAGAAACTCCTCGAAGAGAAACAAGAATAGTTTTGTCGGCTATTTTCCCCTTTTCCAGACTTTCCCATTTCTTTTGCTTTTCTCCCCTTTTTCTCTTTTCACGAAAGTAGGCAAAGTTTTTTGTCGATAGAAGTCGATAGAAAAGGTGTATAATAAGTTTGAAATTGTCTTTTTTGTTGATTGAACAAGCCGCAAAATGGAGATTATATATACTAAGAAAGGGGGTTGCTGCCGAATGGCGGATAAGCCATTTTGACTTTCGCTGAAAAATGTGCATAATAGAACTTGTTCAATAACCGGATATACACGATAGACAAGAGGGATAAATATGTTTGAGCGTTTTACGGACAGAGCCAGAAAGGTGATGGCCTTGGCCAACCAGGAAGCTCAGCGTTTCAATCATGAATATATCGGGACAGAACATATTCTCTTGGGGTTGGTCAAGGAAGGCAGCGGGGTAGCCGCGAATGTTTTGAAGAACATGGATGTGGACCTCAAGAAGCTTCGACTGGGGATTGAAAAACTGGTCAAGAGCGGTCCCGATATGGTCACGATGGGCAAGCTGCCGCAGACTCCAAGAGCCAAAAAGGTCATCGAGTATGCGATCGAAGAGGCCCGCGCACTGAATCATAACTATGTGGGAACCGAGCATATCCTCCTGGGGCTTCTTCGCGAGACGGAGGGCATAGCGGCTCAGGTTCTGATGAATCTGGGTTTGAAACTGGAAGATGTACGACAGGAAGTGCTGAATCTGCTGGGAGCCGGAGTCGAGGATAACAGCAGCTATCCGGCTATGGGGATGAAAATGAATCCATCGATACCGCCTTCGTCCGCTCAGTCGGTCAAGGCCAAAAGCAAAACACCGGCGCTGGACAGCTTCGGTCGGGATTTGACGGAGCTGGCAGCCAAAGATGAACTGGACCCTGTGATAGGGCGGCAAACGGAAATCGAACGCCTGGTGCAGATTCTCTGCCGGCGTACGAAAAACAATCCTGTGCTGCTGGGTGAAGCCGGCGTCGGAAAGACGGCAATTGTGGAAGGGCTGGCCCAGCGGATTGTTTCGCACGAGGTGCCGGAGATTCTGCGGGATAAGCGTCTGGTTGTTCTGGACCTGGCGATGATGGTGGCCGGTACGAAATACCGCGGCCAGTTTGAGGAGCGCATCAAAGCCGTGATTAATGAAGTGCGCCGTGCCGGCAATGTCATTCTGTTCATTGATGAGCTTCATACGCTGGTGGGGGCCGGCGGGGCGGAAGGGGCCATCGATGCCTCCAACGTCCTGAAACCCGCTCTGGCACGCAGCGAGGTGCAGTGCATCGGTGCGACAACGTTTGATGAATACCGCAAATACGTAGAGAAGGATGCGGCGCTGGAGCGTCGTTTCCAGACGATTATTGTGGAACCTCCGAGCAAGGAGGAAACCGTGCAGATTCTCCGCGGACTGCGGGACCGCTACGAACAGCATCACCGCGTCCGGTTTACGGATGAGGCCCTTTATCAGGCGGTTGAGCTGTCCAGCCGGTATATTTCCGGGCGCTGCCTGCCGGATAAGGCCATTGATGTGATTGACGAGGCCGGGGCTCGTGTGCGTCTGAAGAATATGACGCCGCCGCCGGATTTGGCGGAATTCGAGGCCAGGATTGAAAAGCTTCAGGCCGAGAAAGATGAGGCCGTTCGAAATGCGGATTACGAACGGGCGGCGGCTTTGCGGGATGACATCCAGCGGATTCTGGATGAAAAGGCTGAAGTCCAGAGGCAGTGGCAGGAACAGAACAACGACAAGGTCGGTGTCGTGGATGTGGATGTTGTCGCCGAAGTGGTCAGCAAGATGACCGGCGTGCCGCTGACGCGTCTGGAGAAAGAAGAAGCTGAAAAACTGCTCGAACTGGAAGCCGAGCTGCACAAGACGGTGGTGTCTCAGGATGAGGCCATCAGTGCGGTGGCCAAGGCGGTGCGCCGAAGCCGCAGCGGACTGAAAGACCCGAACCGTCCGATGGGCAGCTTTATCTTCATTGGTCCCAGCGGTGTGGGCAAGACGCTTCTGGCCCGTGCATTGGCCGAATTTATGTTCGGCGATGCCGATGCGCTCATTCAGATTGATATGAGCGAGTATATGGAAAAGCACAACGTCAGCCGGCTGGTGGGGGCTCCGCCCGGGTATGTCGGCTACGAAGAAGGCGGTCAGCTGACCGAGCGAATCCGCCGTCGGCCGTATGCCGTACTGCTGCTGGATGAAATCGAGAAGGCCCACTCCGATGTGTACAATATGCTTCTGCAGATTATGGAGGAAGGCCGTCTGACGGACTCCTTCGGACGCCATGTCGATTTCAAGAACGTCATCCTGATTATGACCAGCAATATCGGCGCTGAGCTGATCAAGAACCAGTCCGGATTCGGCTTCGGCAAGCGGACGGAGCAGGCCAACTATGAAAAGATGAAAGAGCTGCTGGATAAGGAAATCGAACGGCACTTCCGTCCGGAATTCCTGAACCGTCTGGATGCGGTGATCGTCTTTAGGCCGCTGACGCGTGAAAATCTGCAGACGATTGTTGATTATGAGCTCCGCAAAGTCTTCAAGCGGCTCATTGAGCACGGCCTGCGTCTGGAGCTGGATGAGGCCGCCAAGGAGTTCCTGATTAACAAGGGGTATAATCCGGAGTTCGGGGCTCGCCCGCTGCGTCGGGCGATCGAACGGTACATTGAAGACCCGATTTCGGAAGACCTGCTGCGCGGGAAATTCAAAGGCAAAAAGGTCATCCGCATCACCGTGCAGGATGAAGAACATCTGCGGTTTGAAGGGATTGACGGGGAGGAGAAAGCCCCTGAGGAAACCGCTGTTGTGCATACAGATACAGCCGGCAATACGCCTGCTCAATAAATAAAAATGTCAGCCAGGGAAAGGCGGATTGTATGGAGAAAGGCAGGGAGGTTTTCCAGAAGGATGCATTTGCCCGCCTATGCGGGGTTGAGCTGCTGGAGGCCGGGGAAGGGACGGCCCGTGCCCGTCTGGTGATTCGTCCGGAGCATCTGAATGCCGTCGGAATCGTTCACGGAGCGGCGATTTTCACGCTGGCGGATGCGGTTTTTGCCGCTGCCGCCAACTCCTATGACCATGTCGCGGTGGCCATCAATATCAACATTTCCTATCTGAAGGCCGTCAGCGGAGGCGTCCTTTATGCGAAGGCCGAGGAACGGAATCGGGAAGGCCGAATCGGCAGTTATTTGATTACCATAACGGATGAGGAGGGCCAAACCTCCGCTGTCTTTGAAGGCCTGGTTTATCGGAAGCTTCGGAATGGTTGACGGCTTCGTTCTGTTTCGGAATGAGATAAGATTGACTGTTTCATTGAGGAGACTGGCGAATGAAAAAGAGATGGTTTTGGGGAATAACGGTGCTGCTTTTGGGATTGGGGATTTGGGTGACGGCAGCTGAGACGGAGACTGCTTCGCCTGAGAACAAACAGGCCGAAACACAGATGCCGGCGCGTCCGATTCGGCTGCGGGAACGGCTTCAGCCGAGACCCCGTGTCAGCAGGAGCGACCCCAATGCTCCGATTCCCCGTCCGTTTGCCCGGGAGCAAATGCAGCCGGGTACAACTCCGTTGACGGCCCTCGAGACACGCCATCAGGCATTAATTGCAGAACTGACTTCCATTCTAAAATTGGCACAGGAGGAAAATGCTTCTAAAACAGCAGAGGCCGTCCAGAAACTGATTGATAAACACAATGCCGAGTACAAACAAAACATTGAACTGCTGCAGCAAAGACGAGCGGAAATGCAGAGACGCATTGAACAGCGGCTGCGGGAGCGTCGTCAGCAGACAAATGCGGATTCCTCTGCTCAACCTCAGTCAGCAGAACAAAAAGAGGACGGTTCAAAGGAACAGCCGGCTAAGAATTGACAACTATTGAATAAAATGACATCCTAAGAGGGATGTCATTTTTTTGGGTTGATACTGGACAAAAGATTTACGTTTTCTCCTTAATCTGGACGATTTATTAGAAGAAAGGAAAGGACAGATTGAGGAAGAGTTGGTCCAAAACAGAAGTCAGACAGCTGCGAAGCGGGGATGTTCGGATGCTTCGCCGATGGTTTTACGCGTATGCAGACTGTCTGTACACCTGGATTGTTCGTCATTCCGGTTTGCGGCAAGAGGAGGCGCAGGAAAAAACAGCTCATCTGCTTCAGACGGCTTATTCGAAAATTGAAGAATATGAGCCGTCGGCGGGTTCGATGTATTCTTGGCTTCTTGGGGAGGCGGCCGCGCTGACAGTACCGGCATTTTCGCCGGAAAATCTTCGGAATGTTCCAAAAGCAGCAGAGGTTTTGTATTCACTGGCTCGAATCGGGACAAATGATTTCCCGGAAGAGTATTTGGAAAATCCGCTGACGGTTCATCTGATTCAGGCGGTTCTTGCGGAACTGGATGAGCCGTATCGACGGCTTTTGCTTTCCCGCTACTACCGGATTGAGACAGAAGAGATGTCTACAGTCTTCTTTGAATCTTTACCGGAAGGGAATGAGGAGGATTTGGCCCAGGCCCGCTATTATTTTCGACGGTTCTTGTCCGCCTGGCTCAAGAAATTGCAAACGGCTCCTGCAGAAATACCTGCCGAGTTTCGACTGGACCTTTTTGAGAGGAATCTGGAAAAAATCTTCCGCTCGATTCCGCCGTTTCTCCAATTGCCTTTGGAGAAACGACGCGCACTGGAAGAGACGCTTTTGCATCAGGCCGATCTGAGGAGCTCAAGTATTCGAGCCGAGCGGATTCTGCTGAGAAAGCATTTATTGCGGCCGGTCGGAGTGGTTCTTTGTTTGGGAATAGCGGTACTTGTTTCTTTTCTTTTAAAGCTCGTCCCGTCTGAAGAAAAAACGGCCGTTTCCATTCATCCGGCTCCGGTTTCTTCCCGCCGTTTGGAACCTCAAGAAAAAAAAGAATCTGCTGAAGACCTCAAAGAAACGTTGAATCAGGTTTTTGCGGCGGGTTCTGTAGGAGATGTACCTGAGCTTTTACGGATTCTTCAGTCCGGACCCTATCCGGCCCAGGTGGCGGCAGCGGTTTTTTTAGGGCGTTTTGGAGATGCCTCCGCTATCGGACCGCTGGAAAGGGCCTCCCGAAGATGGTTTCCCTCGTCTACGGACGAGGACCCGTTTCTTTTGGCCATTGAGCAAATCGAACAACGCCTGCGGGGGATTGTTCCGGCTCAGGAGACGGAAATAGAGTATGTATCGTTAGAGCCCAATCGGGGACCCGGGGAAACAGAGGCGGCTTCTCAGGAACAGACGAAACCGGAGATGATGCCGGATGCTCAGAAAAAAGAAGAACAGGAGGTATTAATCCCCAAAGAAACTGCTGTCAAGGAACCGGAAACGGCTGAACCAAACGGTCTTTCTGAAGAGCAAATGGAAGAGATTCCGGCTGAAGAGCAAGAGATTTTGAATCAAGAAAGTCAAACGGGGAATGAAGGCCTTGATGAAAATCAGACCGAAGAAATCCAGAATGGCTTGTCAGGAGGGCCAACGGGTTTTTGATGCGTCTTTGCGGAAGGCGGGAGTTTTTTGCTTGCCAAATTACGGGAGCGGATTATACTACAGGTCTGTCTGATGGCGGCGTAGCTCAGCTGGCAGAGCAAGGGATTCATAAGCCCTGGGTCAGTGGTTCAAATCCACTCGCCGCCATTTTTTTGCCCCCATCGTCTAGCGGCCTAGGACGCCGGGTTCTCATCCCGGTAACAGGGGTTCGAGTCCCCTTGGGGGTATTGCAGGGTTGGCTAAAAACCGCATTTTTGACGCAATCCGCTGTTTTTCGCCCAGTTTGGCAACACTTTTGGCAACATAAAAATCCCACAAAACCTGCCCAAAATCGGGCAGCGCTTTGATGGCGTTCTGTTCGGTTTCTGGCAGCGTGCGGGCATAAGTATTCAGCGTCAAACGGGGGTCGCTGTGGCGGGCTAACTGTTGACGAACCTTGACCGGCAGGTTTTGGCTTGCAAGCAGCGCGATGTAGGTGTTTCGAAGCGAAAGGAAAGAAATTTCGTTTCCCTCTCGGTCTACCAATGGCAAGCCGGCAGCTTGCAGGTCGGCTTTTAGCCATTCGGATGTTGCAATCCAACGTCCGCCGAATGAGAAGACAAATTCATATTCGCTGGCGGGCTTTCGGTAATAGGTCTTGAAATATGCCAAAACATCGGCTGTGACTTGCGGCAGCGGTTGGCAAGCAGTTTTCTTATTTTTGGTTATTTCGGCCCGCACAGATACATACGGCGGGTTTTCGTCAAGGTGAATATCACGCCAGTGCAATGACAGCAACTCTTGGCGTCGCAAGCCGGTGCTGGCGGCAAGCAAATATAAAACCGCCCGGTCATTTCCTGCGTGAGATTTTATAAGCACTGACCACGCCGCCGTCTATCGGTGCCTACCAGTCCAGAAAAACCCAGCCCTCGCCCTGTTTGGGCGTTTCCAAGAGACGTGCCTGTCCGGGCGCTGCCAGCGGCGCCGGGGGAAGATTTGCCCGCCCAGCCGATAAGTTTCAATTTGTCATCATCGTAATTGACCGTATTTTCGGCATATCGGATATCGCTTTTCATCGCATCAGACAAATCCTCCTGCACATCATCCTTGACGGCGGTTGCGTTCTCTGCGCGAGCCTGTGCTGCAATAGCGGCGTTCTTGGCGGTCGTATATACGCTGACCAACGTAGTCAAGGCCGCCGGTAATACCGGAGACGCTGGGTAAATCGCTGCTTTGGAGGTAAGCCCCGAAACCATTGTAAGCCGGCACAAAGTTAGCTGACTTTGCCTCAAGTTACGCTTGCTCTGCCTCGTAGTAAGCCGACTCTGCCTCAAGGTTCACTGACTCCGTCACAGGTTACGCTTACTTTGCCTCAGAGTAAGCCTATTTTATCTTTTATCAAAGAGTTAGCTAGCTTTGTCTCAAAGCAAGCCGACTCCGCCACGGAGTTAACCGACTTTGCGATGGAGTAAACAGGCAAATCGCCATTTTTAGGCCAAAAACACGCTTTTTTCTGTCGTTTCTTTATTTTTCAATGCCATAATGTAATGTAAGCCTTTAATTCGACGATGTAACATTTATGTCGCAAAATAGATTACCAAACCTGCCACGGCAAGGCCGATGAATATCCCGGCAATTATTTTGCCAGCGGTGTCAAGTTTCTTGGTGTCTTGATATCCCTCTGGGCACATAAAGCACGTGACCCCCACGAAAAGACTCGCGATCGGCACGAGTGTATGCAATGACTACCACCCGCTTATGCCGATGTTATGCAGACGACTCACAACCAGGATAAAAGAAGCCGTCACTGTTATTATGAATCCGAAAAATTCCACGGCTGGTTCATCTCGGGCGGCGACATTGAAAATAGCATTGATAACAGCAACCCCAAACATTCCAAGGAAGTATCCAGTGCGCCGAATCCCTCCGTAGTTCTTCTCTTGCTTATGCTCTTCTTCTACATTGAGGTTGGTTGTATCCGGCGTGCCAATAGTCGAGGGGCTAATCTCTGGTTCTGTTAAAACAGTAGCATAGCTCCCCATAGGTTCAGTTAAGAGAGGTTGGAGCAAAGATTGGCTGTCTTGGTGTGGCTTTTCGGGTTCAAAATTCTGAAAAGCTTCCATGTTTTCCTGTATTACATCAGATTGCAATTTTTGGATCTGAGGCATTTTTAAGTTGAATAGATTGCTGTTTTCACGCCCCTTTCCGCAAAATCGCATAGGAAGCCCATGCCACAAGAAAAAGTGCTGTATGAGTCTCGCTTTTGCTTCCAATCGCAGTGAAAAACATAATATTGATGACCCAGAAAAAAACCACAATACCAATGGCCCATCCCTTAGATATAGGACGCCGAAGGAAAGCAAATCTGATTAACAGTGGCGGAGCTAACCCAACTCCCCAAGTCAAAATGGCAGAGACGATCAAAGTTATCCACCAGTATTCTCCAAAGGCTATCTCCATTATAGAGCCGCCTCCCTCATTTGTTGGTTTTACCCATTTGTCGTGTATGACAACGCTGTTACCTATAGCTTGGAAAAGTGGAAGATATGAAGCAAAAGCATCCTCTATTATTTCCTTGTCTTCTGTGACACCGACGACAGCGCACTCAATTGAGAGCATCTTGCCGTTATAGAATAGGAGATACATTAGTGAATACATATCTGCTCTCATGCCAGCACGTTCAACTTGATAGTGACACTTGAGCCATGCTCCTGGTTCACCATCTATTTGGGTTTTCCCACCATCGAGATAAGTTGCATTGGGTGGTATCATTTCGCGCAGACTCTCGGACAAAACTTCCGCTCCTATATCGCCTTCGAGGAGCAGGGATGCCCAAACTGGAAGATCTTGCACGATAATCATGCACCCAGGAATTATTCCGCCCACCGCTTTTCCCGTGAATTTCTGTACTATGTGAGGATGAATTCCTTCTTCTGCTCGCCATGACTTTGGGTATTTCAAACTGACATCTAATCCAGATGCCTTTGGGTGCGATTTCAGATTATATTCTGCTTGTTCCTCCGACAGAAGTTCTTTTGTAACCAAATCGACTTGCGTTCCCTTAGGTACGATTACCCCGAAAGATCGTGGCCAAGTGGTCTCGTTTGCGGACAAGACATATGACAACCAATTTTTTGACCGACTGCGTGTCCATTCAAGATCATTATCTTCTTCGTAAGTCTTAAATACACTCAGATACAGGACTTTTCCTTTTATCAATAAAACGGTTATTGTCCCCGCCACAGTGTGCTCTGTTTGGTCACCATCAACTGACAATTTATACTTTGCAATTTGTGACATAGTGATGTAGGAAGCTGTCTCCTTGTCAATTCCAAGAGGTATGACACCGTTTACATTAAAATTGACTTCGGCTCCAAATCTTTGAGAAAGAGCTTTTCCGGCCTCATTTGTCATTTTGTCTATAGATTCCTCTTGATTCTGGAGCAGCGTATCATATTCCTTGCGCAACACGGATCGCAGTTCGGCAAACTGGTATTTGGGTAACGTCAGATTCTCCAGCTCTTTCACAGAATGGACGGTCATATATTCCCGGAATTGAGCGGGTTCACCACGTAAAAGACGTCCTGCGTCTTGTTGAGAAATGAAGACAGCAAGAAGACGATTCGATTTGGGAAGCATGCCCTCGAACATTGCAAATTGTTCTTCAGAGATTGATTTAAGCTCTGTGAAACCGTCTGGTGCTGAGACTTGAAGCGTTTCCTCACCAATAGTGATTTCAACAGCAAAGGTAATTAGCGGATGAACCGATAGGAAAGATATCCATAACAGTGGGAATATTTGCTTTTTGGGCAGCATAAGAACTGCTCCTTTCTCACAAAACCACTATCACGGTATTACTCAGCGAACTTTCGCCTGGTTTATTTACGGCTATAACACGATATTCGATTTCAATTTCTTTCCAAAGTAGCTGCGGTTTCGATTGCTGTGGTGATATCCTACCAATCGCCTTCGGGGCGGTTTCGTCGCTGAATCTTATATGCATTTATTTTACCGTCTTCGGCGGGGGCTTTCAAGTCCAGAAATACCCAGCTGTCGTCCTTATTAGGCGCTTCGAGTTGGCGCACCTCTCCGGGCTGGGCCAATACTGTCGGTGTCCGACCAGCCGAGCAGTTTTAGCTTATCGTCATCGAAATTAATCGTATTTTCAGTGTGCGGATATCGCTTGACGGCCTCCGTTAGTTGTTCGAATACATCATCTTTGACGGCAATTGCCTGCTCGGTGGCAGCGCGGGCGGCCAGATACGGCCTTCGGATGAATAATCCGAATTCAATAAGTTCCAGAGTTTTGTGCTCTTCAAAAATTAACTTCTGGAAAGCAAAGAACTTGGGTTCATTTCTTTTTTTGAGTAATAGAATTCTTGCTTTTTGACCGATACTTTGCTATAGTTGAAGATGCAGGTTGGCCCCTGCGGTGTGCGTGACGGAAACGCTAATTTGAAAGAACCGATGCACCCTATCGGGGAGACCAGGTCGGTTAGGATCGGACATGCCTGCCTGACAGGACGTTCCGGACTCCCGCAACGGTCGCCCACCTAAACATACAGGGTTGCTTTCAATCGATTCCGCACGGCATCTGCGGAGGTACCTACATCAAAAAAGGTCTGTCCCGTACAGGCCTTTTTTCTTTTTCGTCCTTTCGGATTTCATCAGAAGAAAACATCGTAAAGCAGAGCATCATAGTCCTGAACAGTTCCGCCGTCCAGGCAGCATTCAATGATGTCTTTTCCGAGCGGGTCTAAGTCGGGATGACGGAATTTCTGAAGTTCCTGAACAAAAAAGTTGCGCAGAATTTCGGCGCCGCCGTCGTATCCTTCCAGTCCGACTTCAGGCTGGGTATGTGTCTGCAGGAAAATCAGAGGAATGGGAGTTCCTTCAACCTGCATTGAGTTGAATGCATAACCAAGAAGGGGACAGCGCGCCGGGGTAAGCTGATGGGGCTGGAAACGGGCCAGACCTCTTCGACCGAGGTATTCACGTCCAATCCATTGAGGCATAAAGCTGACTTCCCATGCTCCGACATGCTGGTTGGGCATTAAGGCATAGCGAACTTTCGGCGTAGCACGAATTTGACGAAGAAGTAAATTGGCGTGGTCCACCAGCCGTCCCGCGGCAAAAGGCCAATAGGAACCGACGCCTTCGCTGGTCATTCCTTCCGTATCTGTGATGCTCGGATTGGAATATCCGCGAGGGGCGACTAACCGCCACAGCCAGGCCAAAGCCGCCGGAAGAATATGAAGATAACCGGCAATGCCGTAGGTTGGATGTTCTTTCGTGCAGGGCGGTGTGCGAAGCCCAAAACTGCGAATCATCACTTCAACCGGACCCTCTACGGCACCGGGGACAAGCCGCCGAGGAAGAATAACACGCGGATTCGGACAGGGATGGCCCGGACTGTCTTCTGTATGCTCCCAAATCAGACACGTCGCATCGGGGATTCCCTGAAGATTCAGGAAAATCAGGGGTTCACCCGGGTGAATCGTAATACTTTCCAGATGAGGGTCTATTCCATATCGGCGGATATGATTGAGCCGAACAAACCAGGCCTGCTCCGCATCCTTGGCCAGCAGATAACCGCCTGCATTCTGAATATTGGGCAGGCACATCGCCATATCGTCGGTTACGGGGTTGAGACGGCAGGCCTGGTTGAGAGTCAGAAATCGCTGTTCCCCGGTTATGACATTCGTACCCAGCAGCAAGCGGCCGTCTTCCTGACGATGGACATATTCGAGCATTTCGCTTTTCCCGCCTCCGCTGGCTCCTTCATGCATAATCGTGGTTATATTGTCATACGGTGTAACCACCTGAACCGTAGAGCCGTGAAGCGTGGGCCAGTCTTCTTCTTCGCCGATGGAAAGAAGCACACCGTAAATGCCTTTTTTGGCACTGGGACCGGGATAGAGGTTGAAGGAGAAAATTTCATGAAGCCCGGGAAGCCGGTTATGCACAACAACCTGTTTGCCGTTGAAATAGGTATGTCGAAACGGCGGGGCCAGGTAGATAACACTGCGGATGCGAAAGTTTTCGGGAATACGGTCCGGAGTGATCATTCCCTGCAGATCAGCCAGTCCGCCGACAAAGAATCCTGCATTTTGGGGAGCAATCAGCATCGCTCCCTGCCCGCTTTGGACATCGAACGATCCGATGGTAAAGAAAATAACGGCCAAGTCCTGCTTTTGCAGCCATTGAAATGTTTCTTGGCGGAGAGGTTCAAAAGGCTGTTTGAAGTGCTCCTGAAACCTGGCCTTGTCTGTTTCCCGCTCGTCGGCAACAAACATACAATCCGGGTCGCGACGCCGCATGTACGGTTCCGGATAGTTTACGGCTAAACCATTCTTGCAGCGGGTAACGGTTGCTTCTAAAACCATCCTTTTTCCCGGGACTTCATAGGCGACCTCAAAGGTGCCTCTTTTCAGCCCGCCCATGGCCAAATTGATGATATCATCCCGGTTAAGGGGAAAAGTAAGTGAGCGGCAGCTGCCGAGAATCTGCTTAATGTGTTCGGGCAGATTGGTTCTGGACCAGTGTTTTCTGTAGTCTATGGTATTCATTTTTCCCTTTCTGAAGAAAGATTTTGCCGGGCGGAAGATTATACGGATTTTTCGGTAAAGATCAATGAAATACCGAAACTGATTTAGGGAAAAATATTCATCCGTGCACCGAGGGATTGCATAAGAGAAACATAGGTGGGGAAGGTAACATTCATTGCTTCAGCCGTATCGATAACTGTACAGCCGTCCAGCACCATTCCCGCTAAGCTGAGAGCCATTACAATGCGGTGGTCCGCGCGTCCGTTCAGATGAGCGGAATGGAGAGGTTTGCCTCCATGGACGATGAGACCATCCGGCAGTTCTTCAACATCGGCACCGAGTTTTTTCAGTTCAGCGGCCATGCAGGCGATTCGGTCTGTTTCCTTCTTGCGGGCCTGAGGGACATTCAGAAAACGAGTTGTTCCCTCAGCGAATGCAGCAGTGACGGCCATTGCCGGCAGGGCATCCGGTGTGCGGTTCATATCAATATCAATCCCTTTCAGGGGAGATTTTGAAATTGTTACCCCTTCGGAAGAATATTCAATGTGAGCCCCCATTTGTTTGAGGTAATCCACGACGGCCTTATCGGGCTGACTGTCTGTAAAATCCAGACCGGTCAGGGTAATGTCCCGGCCGAAGAGAGCACCGGCACACAGAAAAAAGGTTGCACTGGAAAAATCTGCAGGAATCGGAGCATCAAAGGATGTGTATTTTTGTCTGCCGGGAATAAAAAACTGTTTCATCCCGTTGTTTTCATAGCGGATGCCCTGGCGGTCCAGCCAATCGAGGGTCATCCTGGCATAATCCGGTTCATTCAGCAGTAGGACGTTGATTTGGGAGTCTTTTTCGGCTAAAGGACAGGCCAAGAGCAGTGAAGATAAAAACTGGCTGGTAAAGCATTCAATCGAAGTCTGCCCGCCTTTGAGCGTACCCCGGATTTCAACAGGGGCACATCCGTTATTTTTGATACATTTTCCGTCGGCACCGAGGTCTTTCAAAGATTGGAGCAGACCGCCGATGGGCCTTGTTTGAATTTGTTCGTCGCCGGTCATCGCAATAGCAGCTTTGGGGGAAGCCAGCGAGGCAGACCCCATAGCCAGGCGAAGGGTAGTCCCCGAATTGCCGACATCGATGCTGCAATGCTCGTTAAGGATTTTTCCTGCAGTCCCTTTGATTATCCATTCCTTCTCATTGGAAGTGTCTATTTGAGCGCCGAGAATTCGATAACAAGAAACAGCACTTAAGGTGTCCCCGGACACAAGAGGAAAACGAATCCGGCTTTTTCCGGAGGCCAAAGAAGCAATGGCGACTGCACGAATGGTATGAGATTTGGAACCAGGGATAGAAACCATCCCTGACAGCTCTGATGGATATACGTGAAGTTTCATATATATCAAGACATAATAACTCTATTATTTGTTAAAGGTTTTACGCCGATGGAAATTTATCAAAAAAAACTGGAAAAAGGAAAGAAAAATTATTATAGTAAAGAATCATTTTCTTTGTGTTTATATGTGTTTATATGCGAGTTTTTATAGGATGTTTTTGCTATTATAAGAGTTTTTAGGTCTTATTTCTACTGGGGGTTTTTGGCGTCCTATAATACCATTCTTTTCCAGATTGTTCAGTTTGTGTATTTTCAAAGTTCCTTGACTAAAAATAGGCATTTTGGTAAGGTGAGATAAACTCGCCTTTTACGTTTTCCGATACGGTAAAGGTGTCGTTAGAGCTCAGGGTACATGAGGTTCCCTAAGGTGAGTAATAAAGATACGCAAACAATGAAATGAGGAAGCCGTCAAAATGGGAAATAAAGGGTCCTTTACGGAGGGTGCCATGGCACGTAAACTTTCTTTGGCAATTCTTTTTTTTCTTTTTCTTTTCTCCTCTTTTGGCACAGCAGGGTTCTTCCAAAATCCTTTGAGCACGTCTACTCTTCCCCTCTATCGGGATGGATATCTTTTAGTTCGCTTTTATGAAACAGGCACCACGTCCTCTGCAGCAGCGATCCGTTCAGCCGTTGTGCAGAAAGCAGGGGGGGGAACGATTGTTCGGATGTACAGCGAGCTTGTCCCGGGGTTGGCTTTGGTAAAGCTGCCGGCGGGTACCGATGTGCAAGCGGCGCGCGTGGCGTTTCAGGCGACACCAGGAGTCCAGTATGCCTGTCCGGACTTTATTCGAACACCATCATTAACGCCGAATGATTCACGATTTGCTCAGCTGTGGGGGTTGAACAATACAGGGCAAACAGGCGGCACGGTTGATGCAGATATTGATGCACCGGAAGCGTGGAATCTGACAACCGGCAGTAAGCAAATGATTGTAGCGGTAATTGACACCGGTGTGGATTACACCCATGAAGACCTTGCCGCAAATATGTGGGTCAATACAGCCGAGCGGAACGGGGCGCAGGGTGTGGATGATGACGGCAACGGGTATGTTGACGACATTTACGGCTACGATTTCGGCGAAGGGGACTCTGACCCGATGGACGAATACGGACACGGGACCCATGTGGCCGGAACAATCGGCGCTGTCGGCAACAACAATCTCGGTGTTGCAGGAGTGAACTGGAATGTCCGGATTATGGCCTTGAAAGTGGCCTATGCCGTAGAGGGCAGCGATGAACCGGGGCTTTTGGATTCCGCGATTATTGAGGCACTGCGTTATTCCGTTCGGATGGGGGCTAAAGTTACCAACAATTCTTATGGAGGATATGGGTACGATCCGGCGCTGTATGATGCGATTTTGGCCAGCCAGCAGGCCGGACAGCTCTTTGTAGCGGCGGCTGGAAATGAACAAAACAATAATGACAATTTCCCGGCCTATCCTGCCAGTTTTGATTTGGCTTCAATTATTTCCGTTTTAGCCGCTAATCCTTTCGATCAAATCACCTATTATTCGAATTACGGCAAAACGAGCGTCGATTTAGCGGCTCCGGGCGGTGAAATGTACTCGGAGGATGATGCGAGAGGGATTTTGAGCACGGTGCCGGGAAATGGTTATGAATTTTACCAGGGCACTTCGATGGCCAGCCCGCATGTGGCCGGAGCATGTGCTTTGGTGTGGTCTTTGTCCCCTACAATGACAGCGGCGGAAGTCAAACAAATTATTCTGGGCTCCGTGGATAAACTGGACAATTTGAAGGACCTTTGTGTCACCGGGGGGCGTTTGAATCTGTATAAAGCCGCCCTGTCCGTTGAGATTGAAGACTTGATTGCCCCGACACCGAATCCGGCTCAGTGGGATATTGTGCCGGCAGCAACGGGACTTAAGCATATTGTAATGAAAGCAGCTTCGGCAACGGATGCCTCCGGAGTTCAATATTATTTCGAGTGCATAGAGAATTCGGCATTAAACAGCGGCTGGCAGGATGACCCGCTGTATATTCTCGGCGATACAGCAGAGGAACGTGCCCTGCTGGCGGAAGGAACAACGTATACCTTCCGTTTTAAAACAAGAGATAAATCCGACAATCATAATGAAACGGAATGGTCTGAATCAAAACAGACCACGACCGCTTCGGGAGTTGATACGCTGCCGCCGGCCCCCAATCCGGCGCGCTGGAAAGCGGCTCCGCGTGCTTTGGGCAATCTGCGGCTTGGCATGGAGGCCGTAACGGCGTACGATGAAAACGGAGTGGAATACTTCTTCGATTGTGTTGAGGCGTCCGAAGGCAATCCGGATGATTATGACAGCGGCTGGCTGACCGTGCCGTATTACTTCACGCCTTTGGTTCCGGGCGGTGTGGCCGGCAAGGAATTTCGGTTTGTGATTTATGTTCGGCAGGCAGTCGGCGAAGGCGGCGAACTTCCCAAGACGGATCCCTCTGAACCGATTTCGGGAGGTTATACGACGAAACCGGTTACGCGTCATGTTCCGTCAGCGGCCTATCCGACGATTCAGAGCGCCGTCGATGCATCTCGTTCCGGCGATACGGTGTTGATCCATCCGGGCTTGTACCGGGAAACCAATATTGTGGTGGACGGCAAAGCGATTACGATTCGCAGTCTGAATCCGGATAATCCGGATGTTGTCAGCCAAACGGTAATTGACTGCGAAGACATTTGGGATTTTTGGTTTAACGAGCCGCGGCGTGCCTTTATCTTCCGGAATGTCGGCCGCAATACCATTCTGGCCGGACTGACGATTCGGAATGCTGTTGCCGTAGATGATCCCGAATATTATGGTTCTTCTCTTGCGGTGAATGTTTCCGTTTATCCTGTGGGAGGCCCGGGACAGGATGCGAAAGGCGGAGCGATTTACCTTGGAGATTACGCAGGAGCCAGCCCCATTCTGCGAAATTGCGTATTTCAGAACTGCCGAGCACATGGACAATTCGGCACACACGGTATGAACGCACCAAATGTCAATACAGGTCCCGGCCGTCCGGGGGCTCCGGGCGGAGACGGGGGCAATGCGTACGGTGGTGCGATTTACGCTGTCAGCGGCTCAGCTCCCCTGATTCAGGGTTGTACGTTTGAGGGATGTTCCGCCGTCGGCGGAAATGCCGGCAATGGCGGCAACGGCAGCGACGGAGGAGGGGTGCCGGACAGTGTAGATCAGGCCGATGGATTTGACGGCGGGGACGGCGGAGACGCCGGCAAGGGCGGCTGTGCCTGGGGCGGGGCGATTTATTTTGAAAATGGATGTGCCCCTGAATTGATTGATGTCGTTGTTTCCGACTGCTATATCCAGGTTGGAGAAGCCGGACGCGGCGGCAACGGCGGAAACGGCGGTGACGCGAAGACTGAAGGCCGCGGAGGGCACGGCGGCAACGGCGGAATGGGTGGAGATTTGCGTGCACCGAATTCCGCCGGCGGCGCCGTTTATTTTGGAGAGAATACACAGGCCGTGATTGACGGCTGCACGTTCACAGGCTGCCGAGTTGTTGTCGAACTTCACGGGGATTATTCCGGCGGGGACGGCGGCAACGGAGGCAACGGTCAAGGAAACGGCAACGGCGGAAACGGCGGTCACGGCGGACCTGCTTTCTATATCCCCGATAAGCTCTATCAGCTCGGAGTAGTCCGGGACCAGACGGGTGCTATGATAACCGACGGTGTCCGAGCCAACGGCGGAACCGGCGGAGACGGCGGGAATGGTGCCGGAACCGGCGGCAGAGGAACCGGCGGATACGGCGGATTCCGTTTTGGAATGGGCGGGGCACCTCAGAACTGGGGCGATCTGCTGGATCATACCGGAATCTGGCCGTCCAATCTTTACTATATGGCCTATTACTGGGAAGATATTGCCAACATCGATAATTCCTATACCCATACCGACGACGCGGGCGATTATTTAACCGGTTTTGTGATTCCCTGGGAATGGCAAAGCGAAATTGAACTGCCGGAATTGCCGACACCTCCGGCAGAACCGGGGGTAACCACAGGGGAAGGACAGGAGACAACCATATCGGCCTTTTATTGTGCTTTTTATCCCTTCTATGGTCTGGTAGAGGAAACCGAGACCTTCACGGTCACTTTGGCAACCATGGACCCGAACCATCCGGAAGACCCGGCTTCGTGGTACTGGGACCTGACTACCCGTGTTTCAGGTACCTCACAGACAACGTTTGGGGAGCAGTGGTCCTCGACGGATTTGACTCAGCCCAATGCAGGTGCCTGCGCGGGCGCCAACTTCTACGGTGCCGGCAGCGTCATTACGATGCGGAATACAACAGTTTCCAACAATCGCGGTTTTGCCAACCACGGCGGCGGTGAAGTGTATGACAAAGGATGTCAGGCGACCTTTGAAAACTGCCTCTTTGAAGGCAACAGCGCTTATGCCGATGTCACCAATCCGACGGATTATCGCTATGAAGGTATCGGCGGGGCGATGTTTGCTGACCAGCCCCAAAGCATGGTCTTTACCAATTGTGTCTTCCGAAACAATGATGCCTTCAGCGGCGGCGGCCTTTACTGCAATCTGGGGCCCTCGTCTGAAGGGTATACGCCCGACGTGAACTTTGTTGACTGCACTTTCTCCGGCAATGCCGCTGATTATGATTTGGTCAAATCGTATGCCGGAGCTGTTTATGTCGGCAACTCCTTCGACGCATACGAAGAATCCTACTTTAATAATTTCTTTGCCCGAAGCGATGAACCGGAAGACGTGACCGGGGAAATTTCCAACTTTATTACCTCCGAGTACATCAATCACGGACGGATTAACTTCTGGTATATTGTCCGAACGGAGATGTGGGACAATCTGAAGGAAGTGGACCATATTCTGGCCGGTGAAAAAGAGCCCGTTTATAAGGTTTCTTTCGAAGGCAGTTTGTTTGAGAATAACCGTTCGCCCAACGGCGGCGGTCTGAATGCGGATGCATCTCTCTTGACCATAACGGGTGCAGAATTTATCGGAAACAGCGGGCATATCGGTGCGGGCGGCTTTATTTACGGCTGCGACCTGACCGCCAGGAACAACTATTTCTACACCAATACCGGCAGACTTCTCAGTCCGCGCCGAAGTCAGGACAGCGGTACTTTTAACGCTTTAATTTGTGCATCCGGCTTCTATGTTTCCGATTCGGATGTTTTGCTGGCTGCAAACCGCTTTGTTGCCAATGAGTCGAAGGGCTATGCCGGAGCTCTGGCGATGATTGGGCCTCCGCTCGGTTGGGACCGGCCGCAGGAAGTCATCAACAACCTCTTCATTCAGAATACAGCACTCAGCGGCGGCGGGGCTTTCCTGGCTGACTGGTCCAGCGATGTGAGTGTCGTGAACTGCACCTTTGTGGATAACACCGTAACAGACTCGTGGTACGGTGTCGGCGGTGCGATGATGACCCACGACACCTTCGTAGACATCACCAATTCGATTTTCTGGGGCAACCTGGCTGCATTGGGGCCGCAGATTTCAGTAGGTGACCCGTATGAAACTTATTCAGTGCCCTTTACAACCGTTTTTGTGGATTACAGCACAGTTCAGGGAGGACAAAGTCAGGTGTACGTGGCTCCGGGGATTGAGCCGTGGCTTTGGTATGGACCGAACAATATCCAGAGCGATCCGCTCCTGGTCGATTTTGGTTCAGCGGCCTCTCCTCAGAATCGAACGGTCTTCTTGAGCCACCTGTCTGCAGGCCAGGCTCAGAACAGCCCCTGCATTGATACAGGAACAGGAACGGCGGCCGCTCTGTCGGCTTTGCTCGAATTTGCGGCAACGACCCGCACGGATTTCATTCCGGATGTCGGTACTGTGGACATGGGGTATCACTACAATGCTGATTTGTCTTCGGTGCAGACCTATACATTGAATGCACGGGTTTATGTTGCAGACGTTAAGGCGATGGGAAAACTGAAGGCATCCTGGACTGTGGATGGTACCGTTCAGGAGGTCGGACCGGCGGTGGTTCTGCCGCCTATTACCGTTGCACAAGGGACGATTATCTATCTGGAAGCGATTCCGGATGATCCGGCCCTTTATCGTGTGAAGAAGTGGTCGGGAACGAATAATGACAATTCCACAGCCCTGACGAATACGGTTACGATGGGGATGAATCGAACGGTAACAGTGGAATTCGAGGAGGCAATTCCGAAGTTTATCACCGTTCCGTCTCAGGTTGCCACCTTATCGGGAGCGATTGCAATCGCCCGCAGCGGCGATACGATTGTTCTGGCTCCTCGTCCGGGAACACCCTATACGATTGAGTTTGTGGATACGAACTTTGACGGCATCGGTGAAGGGCTTGACCTGCAGGGCAAGAGCATCGTGATTACGTCCGAAAATCCGGATGACCCGCTGATTGTGGCCTCCACGGTTGTTGACTGCGGCGGAACGCGATATCAGCCCAGCCGTGGGTTTGTCTTCCGCAGCGGAGAAGGTCCCTCGACGATCATTCAGGGGTTAACAATCCGCAATGGATTTATGGTCGGTGCTTTGGGAGCGAGCGGGGCAATTCCCGGGGAACCGACCCCGCCCGGCCAGAATCCGGAAGCTCCGCCCCGTGCCAACAGCGGAATGGACGCCTTCGGCAACGGCTACGGCGGTGCAATTTTGTGTGAAAACGGCAGTTCGCCGACGATTCGCAAGTGTGTGTTTGAAAACTGCACCGTAACCGGCGGTTACGGCGGAGACGGCAATGATGGTCGGCCGGCCGTTGAAAATGCACAAGCCCCGGCCAATGACGGCCAGTCCGGCGGGCACGGCGGCGACGGATATGGAATGGGCTGCGGCGGAGCTATTGCCTGTGTAGGAGGCAGTTCCCCGACAATCGAAGGATGCATTTTCCGCAACAACAAGGCCTTGGGCGGCTGCGGCGGCAACGGCGGCAACGGCAGCAATGGTGTAACCAACGGGAAAGGCAGCTGGGGCGGCGACGGCGGTGATGCCAACGGCAACGGCGTCGGCGGAGCCATTTTTGCCGATACCGGTTGTCAGCCGGTGATTCAGAACTGCACCTTCGAAAACAATTTTGCTCAGCACGGAATTGCCGGCATCGGCGGTTCAGCCGGAACCGGACAAACGTATTCTGATCCGTATGATCAATTCTATCCGGGTACGGACGGCGTGGTAAACGTCTATCCGAGCCAGCCGCTGGACGGCGGTGCAATCCGTTTGGGCGACAATGCTCAAGCCACGATTGTTGGATGTACATTCATTGGAAACTATGCCTTTGAAAATACTTCCCAGACGTGGATGGATAATTTGGTGCCAATTGAGCAGCATCTCTACACAGACGGCGGTGCGGTGGCTGTCGGTAAAAGCAGTACGCTGCGGCTGCGGGACTGCCTCTTTAAAGAAAACATGGGCGGTGCCGTCTGGTGTGATGAATTGACGGCCGTTGAGGTTGACAACTGCGAGTTTTCCGACAACGGCACCTATGACAAAGTGCCTGGGATTGATTTCTACACGGAATATGAACTGACATTCCTGTATTCCGTGGACGAATCGCTCCTGTCTGATTTGATGGAATCTCTCGGAGAGGCCGGCGCGATTACGCTCAGCAAAGGATCACCCAGCGCTGTGATTACCAACAGCCGCTTCTTCGGCAACTACACGCTCGGCAGCGGCGGCGCTATTCGTTCAGACAGTCATCTGACGCTGACCGACTGCACGTTCGGCGGCAACAAGGCCAGCCGCGGCGGCGCTGTGGATGTGTATTACAATCTGAGTGCCGGTGAAACGGCCAAGACGCTGACGCTGCAGATGACGGGCTGTTCATTTGCCGACAATGACGCATTCCTGCTGGGCGGTGCCGTTTTCGGCCGCAAGGTCAATCTGACTGCAGAGGACGGCACGTGGATTCGCAATGAAGCCCGCAGCGGCGCCGGCATTTATCTGACGGAAGGTGAGATGAACGTCGGCAACAGCACCTTTACGCTGAACACGGCGACCGGTATTAAACGCTATTACCAGACCGTCAGCGGCGAAGGTCAGGGCGGTGCGGTTGCCTGTATAAACACCAAAGCCGACATCTGGAACTGCCGGTTTGTGGAAAACCGTGCGGAAGGTCAGACCGGCCAGGGCGGTGCAATCAACTTTACCAACGGCGATGTGATTCTCACGCACCGTCTGAGCAATTGTCTGTTTGCCGACAACTGGGCACAGCAGGCCGGCGGCGCCGTTGCCGCCAAGGTCGGCTCCAGCCCGACGATAGAGTTCTGCACATTCTCCGGCAATCTCATCAGCGTCTCCGGAACCGGCGGCGGGGCTGTTTACATCGGCCCGAACGGCGCAGCGGTGCTGAGCCACTCTGTCTTTGTCGGCAGCAATGGAATCGCAGTCGCCGAAGATGCTCCCATAGATTCTCAGATTCAGCGGTGTCTGTTCTACGGCAATCTCGGTTCGGATTATTCCGGCGCTCTGCCCGCAGGTACCCTGACGGCTGATCCGCGGTTTGAGACAGGGCCGCTCGGCGGCTGTTATCTGAATCAGACATCCAGTCCTGCGGTCAACGCCGGCCTGATGACCGCTTCTTCGATCGGTCTGGACCAGTTTACAACAGACCCGGCGGGGACGGCTGCAGACACGGGAATGGCGGATTTGGGTTATCACTACCCGTTTGCGTCCAGTCTGCCGACGTATACACTGACGGTTTCCGTGCAGGATGGCCGGGGCGCTGTTTCGGTTGAACCTGCCTTGAGTGCCTACTATAAAGGCCAGATTGTCGAGTTGACGGCCCAGATACAGAATGGTTATGTCATTACCGGCTGGTCGGGCACAATCAATGACGGAAGCACTGAAGCAGTCAATCGGGCGGTTATTGACGGCAATAAGGTGGTACAGGTAAAGGTCCGTGCACAGCAGACACTGCATGTGGGTGGTTCTGCGGCCTACAATTCGCTGTCACAGGCCATGAATGACGCCAGGGACGGAGACATTATAATTGTCAATCCAGGCATCTATCAGACGACGAGTACAACCAATCTGGACTATGAAACAATTGCAAGTTTTGCCGGAAAGAGGTTGACAATTCGCAGTTCCAATCCGGATGACCCGGAGACGGTCGAAAATACCATTTTCGATCATCATGGACTCTACATTGTCGGCTTAAAAGAAGGGTCGCTGATTGAAGGGGTTACCTTCCGTCAAAGCAGCGTGATGTTTGAGCGTTCCGCTGCAACCGTCCGCAACTGCCGTTTTGTCAGCTGCAATTGGAATGGTGGAACTGGGCGAACGCCGGATGGATGCGCCCAGGATGGTGTGAACGGCGGAATGGCGGAAAGCGGTGCAGTGGATCTGATGGAAAGTTCCGTTCGGTTTATCGGCTGCTTGTTTGAAGGCAATTCCGTGACGGGCGGCAATGGTACCAACGGGAATGCCGGCTGCGATGCTCATCCGGACGGCGGCGACGGCGGCTGGCCGGGCTGGGCCTACGGCGGTGCTGTGGCCTGCCAATTCAGCAGTGAGGCAACCTTTGAGAACTGTACGTTCCGCAACAATTTCGTTCTGGGCGGCAACGGCGGCAACGGCGGCGCCGGAAAAACGCCTCCGAATCCCGGCTACGGCGGTCTGGGCGGCGGGTGGAATTATTCCGACCAGGTCGAAATCGGCTGGCTGATTTACCGCGGCTGGGACGGCTGGACGAACGGCCATAAGTATGACTTCCCAACTCTCTATTTTGAAATGTATGATTGGGAAACGTTCGCCAAGTGGTTTGAACTGGATACAAACAAGTACAAGAGCTGGAAGGACTTCTATGTCTATTACCAGTACGACCCGTATGATGCCTACTTGTCCTACTGGCGCTACGGCGGATACGGCGGCGCAGTGTTCTGCGCTTACGGCAGCAGCGCCAAGTTTGTTGGCTGCGTCTTTGAAGGCAACAGCAGCAACGGCGGCGTAAGCGGCGTCGGCGGTTCCAACTCGCTCAACGATATACCGGAACCCGACCGGGCTCTGGATATTCCCAATGCCGGCGGCGCGGTGTACGCGATGTACGACTGCACGCTCGAGTTTGAAAACTGCGTCCTGGCCAACAACAGGGCGGATACGAATGTCCAGCAGTACCCGCATACCATCCACGTGGCCTTCGGCGGTGCCGTGGCGTATCAGTACGACTGCGTTGCCAAGTTCGTCAACTGCACGATGATTGGAAACGAAGCGAGTGACGGCGGTGCGATCTATGCCAATGCATCCGATACGCTGATTCAGGACTGCAACGTGGCTGACAATACGGCGTATCTGGGCGGCGGCTTCTTCCAGATTTATAATGAAGCGGCTTTAACGAACAGCCAGTTCCGCCGCAATCTGGCAAGAAGCACGTCGTTTGAGGCCCCTGTGGAGAACGCCTTCTTAGGTCAGGGCGGCGGTGTGTATGTCGGAAGTACCGCTTTGAACGTTCGCGACACGATCTTTGTCCAGAACGCGGCTGATTTCTCCGGCGGCGGTCTGTTCATGACCGGACTTTCCGCGAAGGGTTCCTTGATTAAGAACGCCCTGTTTGCTCAGAACAGTTCCGGCCGCGACGGCGGCGGCGCCTCCGTTTACTGGGGTGCCAATCCCGTCATTCGAAACTGCACCTTTGCCGATAACCAGGCGACGGGAAGGCCGAACTATCCGACGGGTACCGGCGGCGGTTTGTATATCGGCTACGGCAGCACCGTGGATGTGATCGACAGCATTTTCTGGCTGAACTATGCTCTGCAGGGAGCTCAGGCCACGGTGGGCTCCGGTTTTGATACAGAACCGTATCCGTCGGTAATGAACCTGTCGTTCTCGGATGTGCTGAATATCAACACGTCGGGGAATGCAGTTTATGTCCGGCCCGGGAGCACGCTCAACAAGGTCGCCGGCGTCTTCAGCAGCAATCCGATGTTTGAAGGACCGGAAGACCCGACCCGCGAAGTGCTGCCGGAAGAATATTACTACCTGAATCCGTCCAGTCCGTGTATTGATGCGGGCAGCGATTTGGCCCGCAATCTGGATTTGGACGGTTACACCACACAGCTGAGCGGTGTGCTGGACCGCGGTGAGGTTGATTTGGGGTACCATTACTTCGTTATCCGTCGAGCTGAATGCGCCAAAGTGGATAACTCGCTGGTCCTGAGCGGCCAGATTGACCTGAGTGATTTGGCCGTCCTCGGTTCCAAGTGGCTCAATCAGCCGTGCGGTTCACCCGGCTGGTGCGGCGGTGCCGACCTGAACTTCGACCGCCTTGTCGATATGTCCGACGTAGCTTCTCTGGCGGTGTGCTGGCTGGCGGAGGATACACAGTCGCCGACGCCCAGTCCGATGCAGTGGGCCGAACTGCCTGCACCGCTGCCGCTGACAATCGATGGGGTTACGTTGAATCCGGATTACAGGATTGACAAGGTGGCAATGAAGGCGATTCAGGCCCACGATGCCTGGTGGCCGGATTCCTATCTCGAATATGCGGTCGAATGTGTGTCGCATCCTGCTGTGACAACCCCGCTGGTCTGGACAACAGACCCGTCAAAGGTCCTTTCCGGACTGTATCCGGGCGAACCCTACGAGTTTGTAGTTTACGCTCGCGACCCGAGCGGGAATGTGACCCTGCCTTCAACAGCGGCTTCCGTCACACCGGGCAGCAATTATAACCTGCTTGCCCCCAATCCGGCGGACTTTGAGATACCGCCGGCCGGTTCCGGGCCGACAACGATCACAATGACGGCTGTGCAGGCGACGGGTGTGCCGGCGGTTCCTGCTCCGCTGGTCGGTAAGGGTACGTTCCATGTAGAGTACTGCTTCGTTAAGACAGATGCGGCGGGCAATCCGCTGAATCTGCCGGCGGGGACGAACCCGATTGTTCAGCAGAATTATGACTCATCTCAGCCGTCCGGAAAAGTCTACACGACAACTCCATGGCGGTTTACAGATACCGGCTTAACTTTGGGACAGACGTATTACTACCGAGTCTTTACACAGCTGGTATTCCGCGAGACGGCAACCGGTACGGTTCGGGTTGTGGCTTACACAGAGCCGTCCCCCGTCTATGCAGCCGGTCCGATTGAAGTAGATTTAACGCCGCCGACGCCGAATCCGGCTCAGTGGGCGGTCTGGCCGAGTCACCTGCAGTACGATACGTGGTATCACTACATGCGGGCGGCGGAGGCTCAAGACCCGAGCGGTGTGGAATACAAATTTGTCTGTGTGTCATTCCCGAGCTTGAGCAGCGGCTGGCAGAATGTGGACAATGTGGCAGGCATCGTGGACCCGGACTTCACACCGCGGCTGCCGAATGAGTACTGGGTGCCTGTGTATGTCTCGACGGCGTACTATGAGTACTACATCCTTGTGCGTGACCGCTCGCCGAATCAGAATCAAACGCAGCCCAGTGCAACCTGCAGCGCCGGTACAAATACGGTAACTTGTCCCAACAGGCCTATCCAGTAAGGCATAGCCGATTATAAAACCCGAAGGGCTGTCCAGAATATCGGACAGCCCTTTTTTTTAAAAAAACTTGATGGGCCTAAATAAGACTGACAATGTCCGCAATTTCTGTCCAAAAAAACTTCTTCGGGGTTGACATTTTTTCTCAAAATTGTAAAAAAGAAAAACTCATGTGAACAGGGCCCGATTCCTGGAGGGCTTGGCTGCGGCGGGCTCCATTCTGATTGATCAACTGAAAAACGGGAGTATAAGGGATGATTGAAGTACAAAAATTGACCCGCAGGTTCGGACCGATTGTGGCAGTTGATGGGATTTCATTTCAGGTTCAGAAGGGAGATATTCTCGGCTTTTTGGGACCGAATGGCGCGGGCAAAAGCACGGCAATGAAAATGCTGGCTTGTTTTCTGCCCCCTGACAGCGGTACGGCAGAGGTTTGCGGGTACGATATTGTCCAGCAGCCCTTACAGGTGCGGCGATCCATAGGATACCTGGCGGAGAATGCACCGGCTTATCCGGAAATGACGGTAGCGGGCTTTCTGAATTTTGTCTGTGACGCGCGCGGGCTGAAGGGAGCGGCCCGCCGGGAGGCTCTTGAACGCATTATCCCGCTCTGTTCCATTGGTACAGTGTATCATCAGACCATTGACACACTCTCCAAAGGATATAAGCGAAGGGTAGGACTGGCTCAGGCCCTGATTCACAATCCGCCTGTCTTAATTCTGGATGAGCCGACGGACGGCCTGGACCCCAACCAGAAGCATGAAGTGCGTGAACTGATTTTGAAGATGGCAAAAGAAAAAGCCATTATCATTTCAACCCATATTTTGGAGGAAGTCGAGCAAATCTGTACACGGGCGATTATCATTGCCCGCGGACGGATTCTGGCCGATTCCACACCTCAGAAACTGCAGACGGATTATCAGGGGACTCTCGAAGAGGTCTTCCGGAAGATTACGTTAGGAAAAAAGACGGCTTAACGGCCGCAGGGATTGAACGAAGAAACACTAAGGAGTCAGGCAATGAACGGCTTTTGGGCAGTCTTCAAGCGAGAATTAAAAGGATATTTTTCGACTCCCGTTGCATATGTTTTTCTGGTGGTGTTTCTGTTCTTTGCAGGTTATCTGCCGTTTCGGGAGGGATTTTTTGAATTAAGGCAGGCGGATTTAAATCTCTTTTTTAAGATGCTTCCGCTGCTGTTTGTTTTTATGGTTCCTTCTACGGCGATGCGGCTGTGGGCGGAGGAGCGCCGGACCGGCTCGATTGAACTGCTTCTGACACTGCCGATTACGGTCCCGCAGGCGGTTTTGGGCAAGTTCTTTGCCGCGTGGGCCTTTCTGGGAATCGCCCTTCTTTTGACGTTTCCGATGCCGGCAGCGGTCTTTTACCTGGGCAGTCCGGACCCGGGTCTGATTGCGGCCGGATATCTGGGGGCCTTTTTGATGGCCGGCGGTTTTTTGGCAATTGGAGCGTTCTTTTCCGCTCTGACAAAAAATCAGGTCATCAGTTTCATTCTTTCTGTGGCGGCCTGCGGGATTCTCGTTTATGCCGGAATGCCTTCAACCCTCGAATACCTGTCGGGCACTCTGCCGGCACCGGTGCTTTCCCTGATTGAATCACTCAGTTTCCAAATCCGGTTTGATGCCATTCAGCGGGGGATACTTTCCGTAAAGGATATTGCTTACTTTGTGATTCTCATCGCGACCTGGATTTACGCTTCGATGTATGTTCTGGAAGAAAGGAAGGCGAACTGATGAATCGAACCGTACGTCTGATTATTGTCATATTGTTGATTCTGGTAATTTCGGTATCCGCGATTCAGATTGTGCAGCGATTGTTTGGAAGCTGGCGGATCGATGTGACGCAGGAAAAACTGTACACCCTTTCTGAAGGGACCAAAAACATTCTGCAGGCGCTTCAGCAGCCTCTGACGCTGCGGCTTTACTACACCAAGACCGCGACCCTCAGTGCACCGGACCAAATCCGCTTTTTCAATGCCTATTATGAATATGTCCGGGCGCTTCTGGAGGAATATGTCCTGCATTCGAACGGCAAAATCAAGCTGGAGATTGTGGACCCGCGGCCTTATTCGCAGGAAGAACTGGCGGCTATTCGATATGGTTTGAAGCGGTTCTCTATTACAGAGGAAGAAAGCTTCTTCTTTGGTCTGGTTGTTCAGACGGAGCTGGGGGTGACCAAGACAATTCCGTTTTTCAGCCCCGACCGGGGGAATTTTATTGAATATGACATTACCTACCTGATTGATACCGCTGTCAACCCGCCGAAAACGCGGGTGGGCATTCTCAGTTCGCTCCCGGTGATGGGCGACGATATGTCCGGCTATATGGCGGCGATGATGCGGATGCAGGGGCAGAGGCCGCGCGGGCCGTGGGGGCTGGTGCGGCAGCTGAAAGAATTGTATGCCGACGTGCGTTCCATCCCGACGGATACGGAGGAGATTCGGGATGTGGACCTGCTGTTGGTGATTCATCCCAAGGACCTTTCCGCAAAAACCCGGTATGCCATTGACCAGTATATCCTGAAGGGCGGGCGTGCGGTGATTGCTCTGGATCCATTCTCCGTGGTGGACAGGCCGGACCCGGCAATGATGCAGTACGGGATGGAACACAAGGCGGCTTCCTCCCTCGATGATTTGCTGGCGGCCTGGGGTCTGGAGATGCCGGCCAATACGTTTGCGGGCGACCGAGTCCTGGCCGGAATCGGTTCTCCTTCGCCGAACGAACGTCCGATGAAGATTCTTCCTTATCAGAAATTGACGGCATCGTACGGCTGTTTTAATAAAGATGTTCCTATGACTGCCTCCTTGAACGAGGTGACCTTCTGGTTCCCCGGTGTTCTAAAGAAAAAGAAAGATGCAGCGAATCTGCCTGCGGATATGGAATACATTCCTCTGATGATGACAACCAAGCAGGGCAATACCTGGACCATTTCGAGTCCTTTCGAACTTCGGGTTCCGGATTATGCGGATATTCTGCGGCGTTTTCGGGACGGCACCGAGGAACAAGTGCTGGCTTACCGGGTGACCGGCACCTTCCGTTCGGCTTTCCCGGACGGACCTCCGAAGGAAGAGAAAAAAGAGGAGGGAAAAGAAGACAATAAGGAAGAAAACAAGGACGAGAATAAGGACGCTTCCTCGGAAGAGACCAAACCCGCTGCGGAGCATTTATCCGAGGCCCGCCAGCCCGCCGCCGTTGTGGTGGTGGCTGATGTGGATTTTCTCAGTGATGTGCTGGCTTATCAGGAAACAATCTTCGGGCTGGCTGTAGTCGGGAACAATGCGGCTTTTGTACTGAATGCTCTGGAGGAACTGTCCGGTTCTACGGATTTGATTCGGCTGCGTTCCCGCGGCGGCTATAAGCGGCCCTTTACCCGCGTCGATCAGATCGAGAAAGAGGCAGAGGAAAAAACCGCGGAAGAAGAGACACGAATTATGGCGGAAATCAAGGGGTTTGAAAGCCAGTTAAATGAAAAACTGCGGGCGCTCGAATCCAAGGAAAAGGAGCTGATCAACAAGACGATTCTGGAAGAAAAGAAGGAAATCGAACTGAAACTGCACGAAGCGGAAATGCGTCTTCGTGATGTGAAAATGAAGAAGGTGGCGGACAAAGAGGCCCTGAAAAACCGCATCCGGAATTTCTGCACCCTGCCCGGTCCGCTGGCTGTGCTGACGGCCGCGGTGGTGCTTGCCGTGTATCGAGCGGTCAAACGCAGATATTCAATTCAGCATATGAGAGAACCTTAACCCCGGCCTGGAAATGAATCTGACAGGGAGTCAACGGCGATGAACGATAAAAAAGTTGCGATTTTGGCAATAGTAGCGGTTTTGGCGGCGGCGGGGGCTATGCTTTCGTCTCGATTGAGTCGAAATTATACCCCGCCGAGCGTCACAATTTTTCCTCTGATTGAAGGGTTGGATATCGACCGGATTCAGACGATTGTCATTGGTGCAAAAAGTGCAGACGGGCCGATTCATCTGGACCGAAGCGACAAGGCCTTTACAGTCCGAGAAAAAGACGGCTACCCAGCCAGTGTAAGCAAAGTGAATTCGCTGATTTCAGACTGTCTGGATATTCGGATTACGTCGGATGCCCTCATTACGTCCAATCCCGCCAATCATGCCCAAATCGGAGTCACGGAGGATACGGCACGCTGGCGTGTGGAGTTTCTGGGGGCCGACCAGAAACTCATTACCGGCCTGCTGGTTTCTGAATCCAAAACGGAAGGAGAACAGTCACGCCCAGTCAGCGCAGTTCGCCTTATGAATCAGCCCAATGTCTATCGCCTGACGGATGAGCCTTATATATCCACCCGTGCAATGGATTACATCGAGGCTCAGATTCTTCAGGTGGAACGGGATAAGATTCTTCGGGTGTCTGTGACCGACCCGAATCAGCGGACCTATACGTTAACAGCACAGCCGGATTCATCCGATCTGGCCTTGGACTCTCTGCCGGAAGGCAAACAGATTCGGCAGGCCAATGCCAAAACTACCTTCTCTGCCTTGACCTATCTGCGGGCGGATGATGTTTCCGCTGCCTCCAAATTGCCGGACCTGAAGTTTTCGAACACCTATGTTTGTGAAGTGAAAAATTATCTGGTTTATACCGTTCGTCTGGCTGAGCAGGACGGCAAATATTACATTCGTCTGTCTGCCCGTTATACGGGACCGGAACCCCAGGTGCAGCAGGAAGCGGAGTCCGAAGAAAAACTCCGTGAACGGGAGGCGCTGTTTTTGGCTCGGGATACCGCCGAATCATTCACAGCCAAACATGACGGCTGGGTGTATATAATCCCTTCTTATAAGGCTCAGGAAATGATTCGGCCTCTGCAGGATTTAATCGAGGATAAACCCGCCGCTCCGGCTGCTTCGGAGATGCCGGCGGCAGATAAATCTGTTTCGGAGAAGCCGGCTGAATCAGCAGGATAAAGCCTTTTTAGCGGCAGTAGCGAAGATATTCCAGCCCTTCTGGAAGAGGGATATTGTTCCCGAACAGATCCTCTCCGTATCCGTGTTTTGCCAGCCGTTCGATGTCCGCAAGGACGCGTTTGTCCCCGATAAAGCGGACTTTTGTATCAGTAAATATGTCGATCTTTCCGGCTGCCTGCAAACGGACAATTTCATCCATTACCAGTTTCAGCAGCGGGACGTTTTGAGTGTTTTTCGGCGCTTCAATATGAAGCGGTTTTTCGTAAATAATCAGCTTGTTATATTTAGACAGAGTCATCAGGACGGAACGGATCAGTGAAGGAACATCTTCTTGCGGTGCATCCGGCAGCAGATTCATTCGAATGATTTCATTGGCAATGTCCCGCCGCTTGTGAGCATTGATTTCTTCATTGGCCCGGAATAAATGAAGCGGGGCCTTGGCGTCATAGGTTTTGCCGTCCAGTTCCATTGTGACTTCGCTGCCGTAATGAAGGACAATGTTGGCAATCAGGGTGGACGGTCGGACATGAAAACCTCGATAGGGCGGTACCGGTACTTCAATGCTGCCGATTTCCGTATAGCGATGAAGCATCATTCGGCACAGATTCTCGGCGCTGCTGAGATACTGAACAACAAAATGAATCGAATAATTCAGCATGACCTGCAATAAAACTTCGGGCTCCACCAGACGTTTTCGGCCGGGCGGTAGGGGCACTCGGAAAGGACCGGCGTGTCGTTCGATATAATGAGCAAAGTCTCTGGCGGTTCTCAGCAGATGAAGCACAACACTGATATGGCCTCGGAGCACCGGAATTTCAGGGTCTATCCCTTCCGTTTCCGTAGTGGAAACATAGGTATCGTAGAGCGACTGAAGATTGTGAAAGCGAAGTTCAAAAGAACGAAGTTTATCCTCTCGCAGGGGGCCGATATAATCGCATAACTGCGCATCGGCCTTCATCGATTCCTTCGGAAGAGATTGTTTGCACTCTGCCGACAGATTCAGGAAAGAAGTGGCCAGCATAGAAATAGTCTGTGAAACCGCATCGATTTTTCGTGCGCTCAGATCATGAGGCAGCCGTCCAGGCGGCAGTTTTTCGCTGTAATACTCCTCCGGTAAGTCCACTTCTGGGACCGGCAGATGGAGAGTTCTGGCTTCATCGAGAAGTCGACGGGTGGCTTCAACAAGAATGGATTCCGTAAAGGCAATCGCATCTACCGTATGTTTTTCAAAATCTTCTCCAATATCAAGAAGACGATAAGCCGGAATGCTGTGCTGAATGTGCAGAAGTTCATAACTGACATACGAAAACAGCTTGATGGCGGCAATCAGCGAACGAAACCGTTCCCATTTTGAGTTGTTTCGTGCACCGTAGGCGTCCAGAAGTTCCTCAAGCTGGGTCGATTGGAACAACAATTCCCCCAAAAGCGGGCGAGTGAGGATTTGCGGGCTTTGCCCATGGGCGACTAAAAATCCGGATGCACGAAACAAAGCACCCGACCGCCGAGCAATTAAATGCTGAAACTCCTCATAGGAGATTGTTGGAGGTACCATATTTTTTATTGTTTAGTCTCTCAAGAAGAAGACAATATCAGTCTTGATTAAAGTGTTTTTGGGTTTCTCTCACTAATTATATCGTCTTACCCTTTTTTAGGTTTACAGGGTTATTTTCAAAATAACCTGTTTTAACAATTCTTGCAAGAGATGGTTTTCTTTGTCTTTACAAAGCAAATTCTGCAACTAAAAAGGTATGATCGCTCGGTTTTTCCGCCCGTCTTGCCTCCAAATCAATCCAACAGTCTTGACAGGTTTTAGCGAGAGGTTCTGTGGCTAAGATATAATCCAGACGCCAACCCAATTTTCGTTGGAAGGAATTTGGGATACGATAGTCCCAGAATGTATAGTGACCGCCTTCAGGATGAAATTGACGGAATAAATCGATAAATCCCCATTTCATTACATCTTCGAACGACTCTTTGACTTCTTTGCAATAACAAACATGCCCCCACAATCCCTCCGGATCATATACGTCTATGGGCTCTCTGGCTGCATTTAAGTCGCCGCACCAAAGGACGAAATCCCTTTGAGGGTCAAAACGAGACGAAAAATAAGATTTTAATAGGCGGAAATATTCCAATTTATACTGAAACTTGTCTGAATCGACTTCCTGTCCTTGAGGGATATACGTGTTTAAAACGATAATTTTTCCTGCCTTTGCTTTAAGAAAACGAGCTTCCTGGACGGGGTCATTGGGGAGGTCGACTTCAATTTCCTCAAGCGGAAAACGGCTGAAAATGGCTACTCCATTGTATTTTTTTTGTCCCCGAAAAACGACTTCATATCGGGTATCTCTAAAAGCTTCGAGGGGAAATTCATCATCCTGAACCTTGGTTTCCTGTACACAAAGGATATCCGGCTTATGCTTGCCCAACCATGCCTTCAGCAGTTCTATTCTGCTTCGGATGGAGTTTGCATTATATGTTGCGATTTTCATTTTTTTCTTCATAGAAATTCCCTCTTATATTTTATATACCCATTTCATTTTGAAAACAGCAAAAAAAGAAAGCAAAGGCGAATATTGGTATAAACATATCCGTTATTTTCAGTAATTGGTCTAATTCTTGATGGACAATTCAGAATATTGTATTTTTTATCGCACAAAACCAAGGATTTTTGTGTATATAGAATAAAACTACTATAATACTGTGAAATAGAGGAGATTGTTATGAAGCTGTCATCGCGTACAAGGTATGGAATCCGGGCCATGCTCGAATTGGCCCTCGAGTACGGCAAGAGACCACTGCAAATTAAGTCCATCGCCGACCGAGAAGACATTTCCAACAAATACCTCGAACAATTGATTGCTATGCTGAAGAGCGCTGGTCTCGTACGAAGTGTTCGGGGACCAAGGGGCGGCTATATGCTGGCTAAACCGCCGCAGGAGATTCTTTTAAGGGATATTTTTGTTACACTCGAAGGCCCGATTTCCCCTGTTGATTGTCTGAAGCATTCTCAATTTACACCTCAATGTACGGATTGCGCCACGCGTCAAATCTGGAATGAGATTCAGAGTGCCATCAGCAAAGTTTTGGCCTCCAGAACACTCAAGGATTTAATCGACCTGACAGGCCAGGACAAGGACGCCAAGAACTTCCAAATTTAACTTTTGCCGGGTAAGGTGCAATTTATGGGCCGCATTTATGGAGACATTACGCAAACAGTCGGTCGAACGCCCCTTGTTCGATTAAATCGAATGGTCGGGCCGTATGGCACAGTTTTAGCCAAAATGGAGTCTTTTAACCCATGTCACAGCGTAAAAGACAGGATAGCCGTATCGATGATTCAGGCGGCAGAGGAAAAGGGGCTTCTGAACAAAGAAACTACTCTGATAGAGCCGACCAGCGGGAATACTGGGATTGGTTTGGCTTTTGTCTGTGCCGCACGCGGGTATAAGCTTATCCTGACTATGCCGGAATCAATGAGCATAGAGCGACGGAAGCTGCTGGCGATGCTGGGGGCCCAGATTGTTCTGACCCCGGCTTCCCTGGGCATGTCCGGGGCTATTCAGGAGGCCAAACGGCTGAAAGAAACAATTCCGAATTCACTGATTCTCCAGCAGTTTCAGAATCCGGCCAATCCGGAGATTCACCGCCGGACGACGGCCGAGGAGATTTGGGAAGATACCGGAGGCAAAGTCGATATTCTGGTATCCGGTGTCGGGACTGGAGGAACAATTACCGGCTGCGGAGAAGTGCTCAAAAACAGAAATCCGAATTTGAAGGTGATAGCCGTAGAGCCGGCCGATTCCCCCGTTCTTTCCGGCGGAAAACCGGGGCCCCATAAGATTCAGGGGATTGGAGCGGGCTTTGTTCCGGATGTCCTGAATACAAAAATCTATGATCAGGTTGTGACGGTAACCAATGAGCAGGCCTTTGCCGCCTCGCGTCTGCTGGCCCGTATGGAGGGCATCTTGGCCGGCATCAGTGCGGGAGCGGCCTGCCATGTAGCCGTAGAATTGTCCAAACAAAAGGAAAATGACGGAAAGACAATCATTTTCATTCTGTGCGATACCGGAGAACGGTACCTGTCCACAGATTTATATGCTCAGCTTTGAACCTACTCATGGAAACTGAACCTGTATTTAATTATGATGCCGTTGCCGAACAAATCGTCAAGACGTATGAAGACGATTCCGGCATTAACTTTATCGACATAAAAAACCTGCCGGTCCGGGAGCGTATTATCCATGTGGTTGAGCTTCTGTTTGAGATTCTTTTTCCCGGCTATACCGGCAAACGAACCGTCAGGCGTCCTACGGTTTTTTCTGTGGTGCATGAATTGCTGCTGGCCGTCCGTCGTGAACTGTCGGAACAGATCGAGCGGGCCCTGCGGCATAACTGCCGTCTGACGGATTGTCCGACCTGCGACTGTCCGCGTCTGGCGCTGGAATGCACGGACCGTCTTCTGGTACGGCTTCCGGAGATTCGGAACATCCTGAAAACCGATGTTCAGGCCGCCTATGACGGCGACCCGGCCGCTCAGTCTCTGGAGGAAATCGTTATCAGTTATCCTTTTATTACGGCGATAGCTGCCCATCGGATTGCGCATGAACTGTACCGAATGCAGGTGCCGCTGATTCCCCGGATTATTTCCGAATGGGCTCACAGCCAGACGGGTATAGATATCCATCCCGGTGCTGCGATCGGCAAACGCTTTTTCATCGACCACGGCACGGGGGTTGTGATTGGTGAGACTTCGGTTATCGGGGAGAACGTGAAATTGTATCAGGGCGTTACACTCGGGGCGCTGAGTTTCCCGAAAGATGAACGGGGACGGCTGATTCGGGGCTGCAAGCGTCACCCGACGCTTGAGGATGATGTGACGGTTTATGCAGAGGCCACGATTCTCGGCGACATTACTGTCGGACGAGGGGCTGTTATCGGCGGAAATGTCTGGATTC